>JAQGOT010000327.1 GCA_028293465.1 Pedosphaera sp.
AAAAGCGGATCCCGCTCCCCACTGGCGGAACGTGGTGATCGTGGCGTGGACGGGAATGCGCGGGGTGGTTTCCCTGGCGGCGGCGCTGGGCTTGCCGTTGACCCTGGCCAATGGAAAACCGTTTCCGGGTCGCGACCTGTTGCTGTTTTTCACCTTCAGCGTCATTCTGGCCACCCTGGTGGTTCAGGGATTGAGCCTGCCCTTCATCATCCGGGCATTGGGCATTCATCGCGATGACCTGGCAGAACGCGAGGAGAGAGAGGCGCGACTGCAGGCGAACAAGGCCGCGATGGCCCGGCTGAAGGAGTTGGGCCGGGAAGAATCGATTCCGAAGGAAATGGTGCAGCGGTTACATAGTGAGTATGAGGACCGCATCAAGGAACTCCAGGTCTGCAGCCTCGCCATCAAGGATGATGCGCAACGGTTGATGGCCTCGCCCTACATCCGACTGCAACACGAAGCCCTGAAGGTGGAACGGCAGGCCATCCTCGACCTGAGAAACCAGCGGGTGATCAATGACGAGGTGATGCGCAGGATTGAGCGGGATCTGGATCTGGCCGAGGCGCGGTTGCATCTCGGGCCGCAAGCAGGCTAGTCGCTAATATTTCAGCACCTTGCCGAAAAATTCACGGGTGGCGTGGCTCGCGGGGTTTTCGAACACTTGGGCGACCGCACCGGTTTCCATGATCCGGCCGTCGGCCAGCAAGGCAACCTGATCGGCGATCTGACGCGCAAAACCCATTTCGTGTGTCACCAGGATAAAGTCACGACCTTCATCGCGCAATTGCCGGATCATATCCAGAACCTCGGCGGTCATCTCGGGATCGAGCGCCGAGGTCGGTTCATCGAACAGGAGCAGTTTGGGTTTGATTGAGACCGCGCGGGCGATGGCCACCCGTTGACGCTGGCCACCGGACAGTTCCGCGGGGCGCTTGGTGCCGTGCTTCTCGAGCCGAAAGCGGGACAGGAACTGGTGAGCAATCTCCTCGGCCTCAACGCGCGAGTGGCCATGTACCTGCTCCAGCGGGAGCGTGATGTTCTGCAAGGCGGTCAGGTGGGGGAACAAATTGAAAGCCTGAAACACCGTCCCGACCGACCGGCGATGGCGTAACAGGGATTCCTCCTGGAAAATGACCGGCTCATCATTGATCTCGACGCCGCCGGAATCGGGGAATTCGAGGCCGGCAATAATTCGCAGTAACGTTGACTTGCCGCCGCCGGAAGGGCCAATCAGCACGAGGGTATGCACCTTCTCCAAAGCGAGCGAGACGGCATCCAGGACGAGATGGCCGTCGAAGCGCTTGGTGATGGCGTTGAGCCTAAGTTTCATACTTATGCCGCTGCTCCAGATGACGGGTCCAAAGCGAGATCGGCAGGGTCAGAATGAGATAGCCCGCGGCCAAGGGGAGGTAGCTCTCCAACGTGCTGAAGGTGTAGGAATTCACTTCCTGTGCATTGAGCGTGAATTCGCTGATGGAAATGATGGAGAGCAGCGAAGAATCCTTGATCAGGGAGACGAACTGGCCGGCCAGCGGTGGGAGGGTCTGCCGCAGGGCCTGGGGAAAAACGATGTAACGATACGTCTGCACCCGCGTCAGGCCGATGGCCTTGGCCGATTCGAGCTGGGACTTGCCCACGCTTTCGATGCCAGCGCGAATGATCTCGGAGATATACGCGCCGCTGAAAAAAGAAAGGGTCAACACGCCCACCACATAGCGATTGGACACCCCGAAAGCGTGCGCCACCACGTAGAAGAAAATTAGGATCTGGACGAGCAGCGGCGTCCCGCGCACGACTTCGACGTAGAGCTTGCTGAAGTAGCGGAAAGGCAGGAAGCGGCTCCGCTGTCCCAACGCGAAGAACAGACCGAAGCAAACGCTCAAACCGAGGGCGGCGACGGAAATCACCACGGTCGTGAACCAGCCTTGGATGAATTTTTGACGGTACTTGTAAATGGCGCTCCAGTCCCAATGATAGTTTACCTGGTAGAAGGAAAAAAAGAAAATCATGGCAATCGCCACAAGGGCGATGATGAAACTCACGCACCGCACGCGCATCGAGGGCGGTGGGGCACCCGGCTCATTCGAGGCGATGAAGTATTTGAGCCAGCTCACGTTCAGAAGTAGAAGTGATAGCCCAACTTTCTGAAAGCCTCTTTTTGATCCTTAAGATAGCGGTCGCCGAGTTCCTCGAAGCCGTTTTTGGCGCGAAATTCTTTCAGGAATTGATTCACCTCGCCGAGCAATGCGGTGTTCCCCTTGCGCACCCCGATAGCCCATGATTCTTCCTTGAACGGTTTCAGCAGGGCGCGGGTGGTGGCTTCGTTGTGCTTCCAATTCTGATAGGTGGACATCTGATCGTAGATGAACGCATCGGCGTTCCCCTGCACCACTTCCAGCACGCAAGCGGATTCCTTGTCGAGCACGAGAACCTTCGCTTGCTTCAAATGGTCCAACGTGTAGGTGTGGCCGGTGGTGCCCTTTTTCACGGCCAACACCTTGCCCGGTTGATCCAGGTCCTGAATGGATTGGGCAGTGGCGTCCTTGCGGAGCAACAGGCAAAGCCCGGTCTGGAGATACGGCTCGGAGAAATCAATCGATTGCGCCCGCTCTGGGGTGGCGGTCATGGAGGAGATGATGAGGTCGATGTTGCCGGTTTTGAGGGCGGGAATCAGGCCGTCAAATGAAGTATTCTCGATCTGGACCTCGCGGCCGAGATATTTGCCGAGCGCCCGCGCCAGATCGACGCTCACCCCGGTGGGAGTCCCCTTCTCGTCCGTCATCTCAAAGGGTGGATAGGCCAGGTCCATCCCAACGATCAACTTATCATGCGGTTTGGGGCCGCAGCCGAGCAGCAAACAAAGCCAGACGGAAAAAATCAGACAAGCCGGTTTCATGAATCGTTTTTTGAGAGTGTCACCCAACCTGGGCGGAATTATTCCGGCAAGCGCACCGGCTGAATTCCGAAACTACTGCTTCAACTCTGTAAAATTCCGTTCACTCTGTCGAACGAAATTATATCCGGGTCCAGATGCTCGCCTCGGCGATGCCGAGTTGAAATTTGCGGGAATGTTCCCGGATCAGGAACGGCAGGTCCTTGCTTTCGGAGAATTGGAAGTTGGGAGAGAGGATTTCCTTGAGCGTATTGAGGGTGCGGTGACGCTTGCCGCCGTGTTCGTAACCTCCAAGCCAGTTTTCCTTCGGGGTGTATTCGGCCATCCAGGTGTAGGGTGAGGTGATGATCAATTGGCCGCCGCGATCGAGCAGGCGGGGCAATTCATCCAGGCAACGGCGCGGCTCGCTCAGGCGATCAATCAGATTGGCCAACAGAACGACGTCGAACCCGCTCAACTCCGGAGCGAGATGCATGGCGTCACCGCGCTGAAAGCGAACCCGTTCTCGGTCGATGTCAGGGGGGACAATTGCCTGGCAGGGATGGGTTAAATCCCCCTCTTCAATGCAGCCAAACAGAAAGGAGCCGTTCTTGCGCAAATGGCCCGCGATGGTGATGAAGCGGTCGGAGTAATCAAGGCCCACCACCTCGGTGCAGTGGCGCGCCAGTTCGAAGGAGGCCCGACCAACGGCACAACCCAGATCCAACGCGCGCGACTTGGCAGGCAGCCGCTGGCTATCAAGACATTCTGTGACGCATTGGGTCGGAAAGTTCAGCGCGGCAAGAAACTTAAAACTCGGCGGCAGCAGTTCCTGCGGATCGCCATAATGGAACAGAAGATATTCCGTGAGTGCCCGATCGGTCTCATAAAAGTTATTGGCGATCATATCTTCCATTCAAATTCGCCCATCCAGCGCTATTGAGCAAGCAACTGTCGAAGATATGCGGAAGGATGATAACTCTCGATGATCACCTCGGTTCGTCCGTTGCGATACATCCGCACCTGAGTGACCTGAATTTCCGGAGTCTTGGTGGGTGAAAACAGAATGTCGTCATGGGTTGCGTTTTTCGCACTCGCAAACTTGTCGGGCGTGAGTTTTCCGCCCAGATGATCGCTGCGGCCGGTGGCGACGTGCAGGGTACCCAAAATTTTCTCATCCTGGATGTCGCGTCCGGACGGCGGCAATTCCTGGGTGCCGAAGCCCAGCTCGCCGAGTTCGCCGGTCACGGGATCGGATTTGAGTTTGAGATTGTGCGCCGCCACCACGCCGGCTTCGCCGCGCAGGAGCGTGGCCTTTTGAATGCGGCCGCCGGCAACTTCCATCAGGCCAAGGGTTCCATCCTCGTAGCGCATCGGGAACACGCCCTCCGCACCTTCCGGGACAAAATAAATCTCACCCGCCGGCAGATTGGCAACATCGGGTTTGTCACCCCGGCAAAGCCCGTGACTCTTTTGCGCTTCCTGACGGCCGCAAAGGAGTTTCAGGGTGCTCTTGTGGCCCTCGACCTCGAAATCAATCTCGAACGAATCGGCGCGGGTCATACCCAGTCGCAGTTTTTCGCCGTTGCGGCTGACCTCGTTGTAATCAACGGCAAGGCCCGTACGCAGGATGATGTCGTTGAGGCCATGAAGCGTCGCGCCGCGGAAACCGAAGCGCTTGGCGAAGGCAGTCAATGGTGCGGTCGCGGAGTACGTCGAGATACAAAGGATGATGTCGTAATTTGGATAAATGTCCTTTTCCAAACTCAGTTCCTTGCCGGACGGATCGAAAGCCTGGTCGGGTAAATCCAAGTTGCTCCCGCCGGTGACTTGATAGGCGAAGATTTCCCCTCCCTGCAACTTCAGCTCCGCGAGGCCCCCTTGTTTGAGGCCTTGATAAAACACATCGTGGGCTTTGCGTTGAATCGTAAGCTGCTCGTCCTTCAGAAAGGCGAAGTCCTTGATCTGCCTGGGGTCGAGCAGGTCGATGAGAAGGGCCACACGCTGCCCGGGCTTGGGCTCAAAAACAGTGCTCAACAAACGGGTCAGACTAAACGGTAGAAATTTCTGTTTATCCAAGATGCACTTTTACTGTTAACGTTCCCAAATAAGATTGAATGAAATCATCATCCAGACAACTCAAGATAATAG
>JAQGOT010000337.1 GCA_028293465.1 Pedosphaera sp.
GGGCCTATAATCGATGCCTGGTATTCTGACCCCGGTAGTGCCAGCGACACCGTGGGCATTGTAACCATAGCTGCCTACCGGAGGATGATTGTTGCCAACCTCGCCCGCTATGGCTCCTTTGTACCCCGGGCAGTGATACTCCCGGCTCGTCCATTTGATCGGATAATAAGGCTGGAGTTTTGCCCACCAGTAGCGCGTATTGGCCGGGCCAACGGCATCGTCCAGCGAAGGGTCGTAGGGGTTTACGTAGTAAACATATTTGTCCTCGTGGTCATGCACGTAGAGTTGGAGTGCCAGGCCCATCTGGCGCAGATGGTTGCTGCAAGTGGTGGAGTAGGCACGGGTCTTGGCCGCAGAAACCGCCGACAACAGCAGGGCGGCCAAAATGCCAATGACGGCAACGACCACGAGGAGTTCGACCAGCGTGAACCCCTTGCCTCCGGAGCGTGTGTCCTTCTTTTTAACGAATCGATTAAACGGCTTCGACATTCCTTTGTGCCCTCCATCCCATCGTTCTGGAAACGCACTCTTGGTTTATGAAAGAGGTGCGCCGGATGATTTTGCCACAGGATTTTCTAATCGCATCCTACTGCGAGATCGGGAAACGTCAAAGGGAATATGCTTCCGGATCACTTCTTCGCGCCCGCCCCGCTCATCAAATCATCCACCGCCTTGGCGAGGTCCACAAGATACTCATCACCCTTGGGATGGTTGATCAATGCCACGAGTAGATAATGGCGGTCAGGCCCGGTGATGTCCGCCGTATCATGGTACCAGCTCTCCCAGGAACCCCATTTTCGGATGATCTGCAGATCCCGACCCTCCAGACCCTTGATAAACTTGATGTCATCATGCGGAATGTCCGGCGAGGCGAAGATCTCCTGCATGGTTTTCGATGCCGCCGGCGACACCAGCTTGCCTTGCTCCAGCAGGAGATAAAACCGGAGCATTTGGCGCACTGTCGCGGCGTGGGAAAAGTCGCTCAGCGGATCACCAATACGCTCGCCCCCTTTGCCATAATGTTTGCCCACCCAAATGCCACCACCCTGTTTCTGGTCGTAAAAGTGGTACGAATTGAGGATCGCTTGAATTTCCCGCAGCCCCATCTCCCGCGAGAATTTGGACGCCATGTCATTGTCGGAAGCCTTGGCCATCAAACCCAGTTCGTGCCGCGTCTGAGCGTTGAGATTGGTCGCCGCTTCGGGGTGCAGTTGAAAGTAGGCCAGCAAAATACCAACCTTCGGAACGCTCGCGGCATACTCCATGTGATCCGGATGGATCATGGCGAGTTGCAACGTCCGCAAATCCAAAATCCCGACCGAGGTCTGCTCCCTCGCCATGCCGTAATCGGCGCGAAGATGAGTATCAATCGTCTCCAGCTTGCTTTGCAGCGTCGGGTCAACCGGTGTCTTGTAATTTAACGCATACCCCTTCAGGCGGGAGCTTTCCAGCCTGCCGGGAGAGTGACAACCAACCGAGCAGAGCAGGACCAGGCAAAGCAGAGTGACAGTAATAATGTAATTCATCGCGGGCTGATTCTTTAGCAAACCTGCGTCCCCGCACAAGCCAAGAAGAAATCCCTCGCCCGAATTAGTCAAGGCCCGTTGAGAAGTCGGAAGTCATTTGAAGCGCACCCAGACGTCTCCGAAATGGAGCAGCGCGCGCGCCAGCCCAAAACTCACGAATGTGACTATGAAAAGAAGATAAAGCCCGTTGAACCATGCCGCCCGGGCCTGCATGAACCCGGCCAGGCGGGCGCGCAAGGGGTTCGGAAACAAACTTTGCGCCGCCGTCAGCAAAAACAAACCCAGCACGAACAGTCCCAGCGGATGATGATTCCAACTGTCCGCGAACATCCCGCGAATTCCGCAACTGAGGCTCCGCGTCATCCCACAGCCCGGGCAGGGCAATCCGGTTGCCTCTTGGAACCAACACAGTTTCATTCCTGAGCCGTGCGGCGGTGAAATGACCGCCAACGACAGGCCCAGCCACGCGGCCGCCACGCAATGTCTGCCCAGCCAGCGGGCACTGGCCTGTCGTGGTTGGTTTAACCAGCGCAGAAACTGAGCCACACGAACCATTGCTATTGCTCCCGGACGGGCCGTCATTTCATTTCATGAACGCAAAACAAATCTCGATGGCACCCACGCCCGCGTAAAGAATTTTTATCGTGTCATTGTCCTGGACCTTGAACACAAAGTAGAACGCGGTAATCGGGAGGCACAGCACCAGAAACCCCATGCCGACGCTCTCCTTGAACGCGGCGACGAGGACAATGATTTGCACGGTCAAAATGTACAAAACCGCCATGCCGAAGAATGCCAGCATTATGATGGGGTTCCCTCTTCCCAGAAAATACAGAAGTGCCAGCAGCACCGCCACCGCTCCGACATAAGGATAGGCGGTCTTATACCAAACGGCTTCGTATTGTGGGGCGCTCGGTTTTCCCATGGCCGCCGGCCGACCCGCCACCGTGCGTTGGCGGGTGGCTGTGTTGTAGCCGCAATTCGTGCACAGCACGGCTCCCCGCGGCATCGCCCCGCCGCAAGAAGGACAACCGCCACCCACCGCCGGGCTTGGCGCCTGCCGCTGCACGGAAACCGGGACCGGCACCGGCGCGGGTGCCATGGCTGGCGCCGACGGAATCGCGGTTCCCGGCACCACCAGGCTGCCGTTGCACGCCGGGCAGTTGATTTGCATCCCGCCGTAACCGGAATCGGCCTGGATGTGTTGTTGACAATGCGGGCACGAGAATTTGACGTCGGGCATAATTTTGTAATTAGGGCACGGCCTCTGAGACTTGGAATCGCGCCGACAATGCCAAAACCAATGATAAGAGTCAAATCCTGACTATGAAGAGACGATTGCAAAACCCTCGAGGCCGAATATTTTTTGAATACGTTGGGGGGTGGCGGGATCAGAAGAGCATGGGCAATGCGCTGCAGGATCTTTGGCAACATCTCCAACGGCAACTGTTTCCGAT
>JAQGOT010000342.1 GCA_028293465.1 Pedosphaera sp.
TCGGTGGTCGCCGCCAAACCCGTCTAGCATGAGCTTTACCATGTAGCTCTGGCCGTGATAGGGCGGAGGCGTGTGGGCAAAAACAAGCAGCTTCATCGAATGCGGTCTGAGCCAGCTTACGAACTTGCAGAATCAAGAAATCAGCATCTAGCAACACCAGCATAGTTGCGGGCAGGCTGGATGGAAAGGAATTTCGTCATTCTGCCAGCCCGTAGTTTTACTGAAAAACTCTCCGCACAAATCGAACCCGATATTATTTGAAAGAACAACCCGGCCAGCGTTCAATCAACCCGTGCTCGCCTGCTGGCAGGAAAAGCAAAGTCGTCCGGCGGCATTTTGTTTCGGATGCTGGTTTGAGCCTTGAAATCCAAACCCGCCCGGTGATACGCTCCCCGTTTGTTGCCATTTATTTTGCCAGCAGCGCCTCGCACCAAGTTAATATGCCGGACACCAGCCAACTGAAACGGGTCAATGTTTTGGGCGTTGGTTTGAGCGTCATCAACCTCAAATCGGCGCTCGCAGCCGTGGCGGCTTCCCTGGCGCAAAAGTCCAAGGGTTACGTTTGCGTCACCGGCGTCCATGGCGTCATGGAGGCGCAGAAAGATCCGCGCCTGCGGTCGATTCTCAATCAATCCTTTCTCAACACCCCCGACGGCATGCCGATGGTCTGGGTTGGCAAGCTGCACGGCTTCCGGGAGATGGACCGGGTTTACGGTCCCGACCTGATGCTCGAAGTCTGCGACCTCACCCGACGCCAAGGCTACACTCATTTCCTTTACGGCGGCGGCAAAGGCGTGGCGGAGGAGTTGCAACGCCGGCTGGAACTGAAATTCCCCGGCCTTAAAGTCGTCGGCACCTACACCCCGCCATTCCGGCCGTTGAACTCCCTGGAGGAAGCCGAGCTCGTCCGCATCGTCAACGAAAAACAGCCGGACATCATCTGGGTCGGCTTGAGCACCCCCAAGCAGGAGAATTTCATGGCTCAATACCGTGATAAATTTGATGCCACGCTCATGTTCGGGGTGGGCGCCGCCTTCGACTTCCACGCCGGCCGCGTCCGCCAGGCGCCCCGCTGGATGCAGCGCAGCGGCTTGGAATGGTTCTTCCGGCTCTATTGCGAGCCGCGCCGGTTGTGGCGTCGCTACTTCAGGAACAACCCCCTTTTCCTCTTCAGCATCTTTTGCCAGTTGGTCGGGCTTAAAAAATACGCGGTCAAGTAACGCCTCCCGGCGCGGGTCATTGCAGGCTCTTGGCCAGTTGATTAAGTCGCAAAACCGATTCTTTGATCTGGCGGGCATTGGCTAAAACCTTTTCCGGCGGCAACTCTCCGCAGTCCTTCATCATGTCCGACATCAATCCCAGGATGCCGTCCAGCGGCCCCGCGATTTCCTTCGAGATCAACTGCACCACCTCGCTGCGCAGCTTCTCCGCCTTCTTGTAAATCTCACACTGCAATTCCGATTGCTTCGCCAGGCGCGCCGTCACCGCCTCCAGCAGTTCCTCCGCGGTGAACGGCTTGGTCAGATAATCATCCGCCCCCGAGCCCATCGCCCGCCGCATGTCGCTCTTCTCCAGCGCCGCCGTCAAAAAAATGAACGGCGTCGTCGCGATCGTCGGCGATTCCCGGATTGCCTCCAGCGTCCGATGACCATCCAGGCCCGGCATCCGTACATCGCAAAGAATCAAGTTCGGTTTCCATTCCAAGGCCATCTGCACCCCGCTGGCCCCGTCCTTGGCTTGCCGGGTGGAAAACCCGAACCGCTCCAACGTCTTTGCGATCACATCCCGGACCTCTGCGCCGTCATCAATTATAAGAACCTTCTGCATAATACGTCTTTTGTCTGAATACGACCTCTTGCTTACCTTAAACCGTGCCAAGCCAATTTTGGGCCAAAACCGCCCCCTGACCCCTCGTTCCCCGTGGCCCATGCCCTCTTGTTGACCGCCACTGCCCAAGGATGAGACTCCCGCCAACTGAGACCTCAATCACGTCTGATTCGGACCCGCTTGCAGCTCTCTCGTCAGGTCCGTACTTTTCCCCTGTGCCCCGCACCCGTTTACCTCTTTCCCCTTGCCAGCCACTCCCATTTACATTCATTTTTCGTTCATGAATCAGGTCCTCATCACCCCGATTTTCCTGCTCGCCGCCGTCGCCGTGACGCTCGCTCCCGGACCCGACATCCTTTTTGTCATCGCCAAGGGCGTTTCCCAAGGCCGCACCACCGCCATCGTCGCCGCCACCGGTTTCGTTTGCGGCTTGTCCATTCACACCGCCCTCGCCGTGACCGGTCTCTCCGCGTTGATCCTCGCCTCCGCCGTTGCGTTCACCGTCGTCAAGATTGCCGGCGGCGCTTACTTGGTTTACCTCGGCATCCGGGCCTGGTGTTCACGCGGCCTCATTTCCCTCCCGGCACCCGGCACCAATCATTCACCGCGCCGCATCTTCACCCAGGCATTCTGCATGAACGTCCTCAACCCCAAAGTCGCCATCTTCTTCCTCGCCTTTCTCCCGCAATTCACCCACCCCGACCGTGGACACCTCCCCGCGCAATTCCTCATCCTCGGCCTTTGCTTCGCCCTGCAAACCTGGGTCATCTTTTCCCTCGTCGGCGCCTTCAGCTCCGTCCTCGGTCGATCCATCAACCGCCGCCCCCAACTCGCCCGCACCCTCGACCTCCTCGCCGGTTCCATCTTCGTCGCCCTCGGCATCCGCCTGGCCTTCACCCGAAACTAATCCCGCCCATAATCCGAACGCGAACCCCGATTAACTTGGATTAACTTGGATTTGCCTGGATTAACCGCCGAACGGCGGTTCGACCACCCTCAACCCTCAACTATCAACCAACCCCACGAGACTCTAATTTTCCCTGCGCCAGAAGGCTCATCCGCGCGCGGCGGCAATTGGGTGCACACCCAAGCAGCCTCGCTTGGATCGACTTCGCCCATTCCCGACTTGGCTTCCAACTTGGTTCCCTCGTTGCTTGGTTGTAAAACCCGTTGCTTCCCGAACTACAGTTTTCAAAGAACCTGTACCAACCTGGATTAGCTTGGATTTGCCTTAATTGACCTGGATTCCACCCAGCGCCGGTGCGGCAGCACCCGAGCCTGCAGACCGGAGAGTTCAAGCTTCTCTTCCCGAATCCAGCAATCTGACAATCTTAAGATTTGAAAATCTGAAAATCATTCCATCACCAACTTTGATTAGCCTGGATTTGCCTGGATTCACCCGCGACCCACCTACCTTGTAGGAGACGAGGTCAGGGCGT
>JAQGOT010000362.1 GCA_028293465.1 Pedosphaera sp.
TCGCTCGGCGGGGCGCTAGGGTTGAACGGCATTCCGCCCTACACAAACTTTTTCTGGACGTTCGGCTTTGTGGCGCTGACGATTTATGTGGTGGTGAGCATGGTGCATTCCACGTACGGTCGAGGATTTCTAGCGGTGCATGACGACGAAGTGGCGGCGGAAGCGATGGGGCTCAACACGACGCGTTACAAGATCATCGCGTTCGTGGTGGGCGCTTTTTTTGCCGGGATCGCCGGCGGGATTTACGGTCATGCGGTGACTTCGATTGACCCGCGCGGGTTCGATTTCATCCGGTCCATTGAGATCGTGGTAATGGTGATTTTGGGCGGCATGGGCAATACGGTGGGAGTGATCCTGGCGGCGATTTTGTTGACCTTGTTGCCGGAATTTCTGCGGCCGATCGCGCAATACCGAATGATGATCTACTCGCTGCTGCTGATTGTGCTGATGCTGACGCGGCCGCAGGGGCTGTTTACGCTCCGGCGGCAACCGAAGGTGGGAGCCTAGAGAAATGACGAATAACGAATGGCGAATGACGAATCAGGGCCTACGCCATCGGTTTCAGAGCCTTGAAACCGGGCATGTCGATGGCGGTGGGGTGCTTTTATCGGCAAGGCCGGCATGACGTCTTCTGAACAAACCGCGCCGGCGCTGTTGCAGTTGGATAACTGCACGATCCGCTTTGGTGGCTTGACGGCCGTGTCGGGATTGAATTTGCGGATTGGTCCGCGGGACTTGGTGGGATTGATCGGCCCGAACGGCGCGGGGAAGACCACCGCTTTTAATTTAATCACCGGAGTTTATCAGCCGACCGAGGGGAATATTCTTTTCAACGGGCGATCGATTACGGGGAAAAAACCATATCAAATCACGGCCTGCGGCATTGCGCGCACGTTTCAAAACATCCGGTTGTTTCCATCACTGAGCGTGTTCGACAATGTGCGGGTGGCGTTCCATCTGCATCTCAAGCATGGCATCGCGCACGCGTTGAGCCGCGGGCGGGCGTTTCTGCATGAGGAGCAGGAGATCCGGGACCAGGTGAAAGAGATGCTGGAGATTTTCCGGCTGACGCGCGTTCAAGATGAGCCGGCCAAGTGCCTGCCCTACGGTGACCAACGGCGATTGGAAATTGTCCGGGCGTTGGCGACGCGGCCGAAGCTGCTGTTGCTCGACGAGCCGGCGGCGGGGATGAATCCGACCGAGAAGGTGGAGTTGATGAAGTTGATCCAGTTCGTCAAAGACAAATATGAGATCGCGGTGCTGCTGGTCGAACACGACATGCAGGTGGTGATGGGGATTTGCCAGCGGATCGCGGTGCTGGATTACGGCGTGAAGATCGCCGAAGGAACACCGGCGGAAGTGCGGAGAAATCCGAAGGTGATCGAGGCCTATCTGGGCGAGGAGGCAACCGCGTGAACCCGCCGGTGCTGCAGATCAAGGATTTGACGGTCAATTACGGCGCGATCTGCGCGTTGCGGGGCATCTCGCTGGAGGTGAAGCAGGGAGACATCGTGACGCTCATCGGCGCGAACGGCGCGGGCAAGACGACAACCTTGCGGGCGATTTCAGGCCTGCTCAAGGCGCAGAGTGGCGAGGTGTTGTATCAGGGGAAAAACATCGTCAATCAGCCGGCGCACAAGTTGGTAAAGTTGGGGATGTCCCACGTGCCGGAGGGACGGATGGTTTTCGCCAACCTTTCGGTGATGGAAAACCTGATGATGGGCGCGTATCTGCAGACCGACAAGCAGGTGATCCAGCAGGAGTTGGAGTACGTGTTCGGCATTTTTCCACGGTTGAAAGAACGGCAGAAGCAGGTGGCGGGCACGCTGTCCGGCGGCGAGCAACAGATGCTGGCCATCGGCCGCGCGCTGATGGGGAAGCCGAAGTTTTTGATGCTCGACGAACCGTCGCTGGGCATCGCGCCGTTGCTGGTCAAAACGATTTTCGAAAAGATTGTGGAGATCAACCGGCAACAGGGGATTTCCATTTTGCTGGTGGAGCAGAACGCCAATCTGGCCTTGGAAATTTCCACGTACGGCTATGTGCTGGAAACGGGCCGGATTATTTTGCAGGATCAGTCAGCGGCGCTGCGGCAGAATCCGCAGGTCAAAAGCGCGTATTTGGGCGGGATGTAGGGAGCGTGCCCTGGCATAAACCCAACCGCAGATACGCGGAGAGCCCCTGCACGCCGCCTTCCCGTCCGAAACCGCTTTCCTTGTAGCCGCCGAAGGGGCTCGTCGGGTCGAACGTGTTGTAGGTGTTCGCCCACACGACACCGGCGCGGAGCTTGTTGACCATTTTGAAAATCTTGCTGCCTTTGTCGGTCCAGACGCCGGCGCTCAGGCCGTAAGGAGTATTGTTCGCCCGCTCAAAGGCTTCCTCCGGGGTGCGGAAAGTCATCACGCTGAGCACGGGCCCGAAAATTTCCTCCTGCGCCACCCGATGCGATGCCGTCACGCCGGTAAGGAAACTCGGGGGATACCAATACCCGCGCTCCGGCAACGTGCAACGCGTCTGCACCAACTCCGCGCCTTCCGCAACGCCGCTTTGCACCAACTCACGAATCTTCTCCAATTGCGATCTCGAGTTGATGGCGCCGATGTCGGTGTTCTTGTCGAGCGGATTGCCGACGCGCAAGGTCTGGATGCGGTCACGCAGCTTGCGGATGACGGTCGGGTAAATGCCTTCCTGCACCAACAAACGCGAACCCGCGCAGCAGACATGGCCTTGGTTGAAATAAATTCCGGCGATGATCCCTTCGACCGCTTGATCAATGGGCGCATCCTCGAAAATAATGTTCGCGGCCTTGCCGCCGAGTTCCAAGGTGAGCTTCTTGCCGGTGCCGGTGAGTGATTTGGCGATGAGCTTGCCGACGTCGGTCGAACCGGTGAAGGCAATCTTGTTGATGTCGGGATGGTTAACCATGGCCGCGCCGGTGTCGCCCGCGCCGGTGATGATGTTGACCACGCCCTCCGGCAATTCCGCTTCCTGAAAAATTTGCGCCAGGCGCAAGGCGGTGATGCTGGTGGTTTCCGCGGGCTTGAGGACGACGGTGTTCCCACAGGCCAACGCCGGGGCAATCTTCCAGGCGGCCATCAGCAGCGGAAAGTTCCAGGGGATGATCTGGCCCGCCACGCCGAGCGGTTGCGGCGTCCGGCCGGGAAAGGCATACTGCAATTTGTCAGCCCAGCCGGCGTGATAAAAGAAATGGGCGGCCACCAGCGGCAGATCCACATCGCGGCTTTCCTTGATGGTCTTGCCGCCGTCCATGGTTTCGAGCACGGCCAACTCGCGGGCTTTTTCCTGGATGATCCGGGCGATGCGATAAAGGTACTTACCCCGCTCGCGACCGGGCAGCTTGCTCCAGACCTTGTCGTAAGCGCGGCGGGCGCTCTTGACGGCCAAGTCCACGTCCTGGCCGTTGGCCAGCGCGATCTCGGTCAGCTTTTCTTCCGTGGCAGGGTTGATGGAGTCGAAATATTTGCCGGTGGAAGGGGCGATGAATTTGCCGTTGATGAACAACTCATGGCGCGGGGCGAGCTTGATGTATTTGAAATCCTCCGGCGCGGGGGCGTAATTCCATTTGGCGCCAAAGTTGAGCCGCCGTTCGTTCAACGGAACCGGCTTGTGGTTCGTTTGAGCGATGGCCCGGGCGCCGGCCGGCACGGAGGCGACCAATTTGGCGGAAACGCGCACAGATTTCTTGGCGGATTTGATTTTGGCTTTCATGACGGGAAATTCTTTCAGGGCTTGGTTTCAGTGCAAGGTCCGCTCACGGCAGGGAAAAATAGTCGAGGCTTTGGTAATTGCCGTCCACGGTTTTCACGATTTGCATCAGCACGTCGTTGACGAGGGTGCTGGCGCCGAAGCGGAACAGTTCGGGGGTGAGCCAGTCGTCACCGAGGGTTTCGCGGACCATGACCAGGTAGTGGAGCGCCTGCTTGGAATTGCGGATGCCGCCGGCGGGCTTCATGCCGATGCGGATGCCGGTGGCGTAGAAATAATCGCGGATCGCCTCCAGCATCACCAGGGTGACGGGCATGGTGGCGGCGGGGCTTACCTTGCCGGTGGAGGTTTTGATGAAATCGCCGCCGGCTTCCATGGCAATCTGGCTGGCGATGCGGACGTTGTCATAAGTGACCAATTCGCCGGTTTCGAGAATCACCTTGAGATGAGCGGCGCCGCAGGCCTCTTTTACGAGGGCAATTTCGTCGAACACCTTGGCGTGATCGCCGGCGAGGAAAGCGCCGCGGTCGATGACCATGTCGATTTCATCTGCGCCATCAGCGGCGGCGCGGCGGGTCTCCTCCAGTTTGACGCGCAACGGCACCTGACCGCTGGGAAAGCCGGTGGCGACGGAGGCCACATTCACCGGTGAGGAATCCCCAAGGAACCGGCGGGCGTGTCGGACCATGTTGGGATAAACGCACACTGCGCCGCAGGAGGGGACATCGTAGCGGGCGTCGAGCGGTTGCAGCGCCTTGCGGCAGAGATAGGCGACTTTGCCGGGGGTGTCTTTGCCCTCCAGAGTGGTGAGATCCATCATGGACACGGCCATTTTGAGTCCGGCGAGTTTGGCGGTGGTCTTGATGCTGCGTTTCGTGAACGAAGCGGCACGTTCCTCGACCATGATCTGGTCGATGGTCGGCAGCGGGAGACCGGTCTGGCGCGATGGCTTAACGGGCTTGAACAGGGCAGGCGCTTTCGTCATTTCAGCATGACTGTTACGCCCGCGCGTCACTTAGTCAATTCCGTTTGCGGTCGCGTGCGGCGCGAAATGACCCATGACAAATGATCAGGCCCAAATTACCAAAACTCAGTAAACCCCGCTGCGCTGCTGTAGAAAGTGCGCTCCCCAGCGCCAGTGACGGCGGTTTCACTTTGGCGAGCTCCTCAGAATCCGCTCCTTCTCCCAAGCCTCGAAGCTGCCATCTGGTCCCGCCTTGTGGACTTCACTGTGGCCATCCACGAAGGCGTAGGTTCTGGCGAACCCTCCATCTAGCGTCGGCCACTGCTCTTTTTCGCGGATCAGGATGGTCTGGGAAGGGTCTTTGACATCTGCCAGCCTCCCCGCATAGAGGATCTCAAACTGTTCAGGCGAAAGCCCATCGTCAATCCAATCGCTCGCATTTTTCTTGGTTTGGGCAAAGATCGCCTGAGCTTGGGCGAAATTCTCGGGCACCTTGTCGCCATTGTCCTTCGCGAATATCCAGAACACCAGAGCCCATTGCTTTGTGTAAACCATCCGAGCAATCGCCTGGCGTTTGGCCGCTTCCTGCTCCGGCGTGAGGGGGTCCGGCTTCGGCTCTTGGCTTTGTGCAGCGACAGCAGCTTTCCCCAGCGCCTCCTTGAGCCGCGCATTCTCGGCTAGTAATCGTGCGGCATCCTCTTTTTCACGTCGCAAACGGGTCACCTCTGACCGCAGTCGAAACAGTTCGCTGGCCTCGGCCCGCAAGCGGGCCAGTTCGTCGGCATCAACGCGTGACTTGGCTAATTGTTGGTTCTCCGCGCGCAATTGGTCCATGAGTTGGGTCTGTGTACGGAGCGCCTGGTTATCAGCTTCCAGTTTCTGGATGGTTTGGTGCTGGAGCACCATCGGCGTGGCCGCGCCAGCGACGAGGATTGCGGAAGCGATGCCCAGCTTCAGATTGGTAAGGCTCATAAGTTTCAGGAGGGTGAGGGTGACGCCGGTGGTGGTGGTGGCCGCGCCGGCAAGCGCGGTGGTGGAGATGGAAGCGGCGAGGCCGACCGGTCCGGCTTGGGCGGCGGCACCGGCGAGCGCTGCGGCCAAAGTCGCGGACGAGAGTGCCGCGCCGCGCCGGACGAGGAGGGCGCGCAGCTTCTCCAAGGCGCGCGATACCCGTTTTTGCGCCGCGTCCTCGCTGGTACCGAGGGCCAGTCCAAGGGTTCGCAGATCGCGTTGTTCGAAGTAGCGAAGCACAAGGGCGTCCCGGTCACGGGCACCCAGACGATGCATCGCGTCATCGAGCAAGGGAGCGATTTGTTGCCACGCGGCGTCCGGGCCGGGGTTGTCATTCAGGGCGCTCATGGTGGCGGCTTCCTTTTCACGGTCTCTATGGCGTCGCTCGGTGCGGACTGCCTTTGACGCGGTAAAGCAGGTGTGTCGATAAAGCCACCCGGCCAGCACGACACCGCAGGTCAGGGTCGAGGCTTTGCGCGCGACGTCGGTGAAGACGGTTTGGGTGACGTCTTGGGCCAGGTGCGTGTCCCCAGCAACGATCCGCAGGGCGGTGGAGTAAACGAGCTGAAGGTGCTGGCCCACCAGCTCGCGGAAAGCCTCGTCCGAGCCTTCATCGGCGTAGCGTTGCAGGAGTTGCAGGTCGTTCGTCATCGCTTATTCAACACATAGAACCCGCCAAACACGAAATCCGACAGTTTTTTATGCGGTGCGGCTGCAAATTTTGACTAGGAAGTGACAAATTTCGCGCTTGTTGCGTGGAAATCGCACATGTCCGGGCTCTAAAACAACGAAATATGGCACGAAACGGGTTCGGCATCGTACCTGCTATGATTACGACCGTAGCCATGATGTATCTATGAAAGTGGCTCGGCAAGTCAGGGAGGTGG
>JAQGOT010000363.1 GCA_028293465.1 Pedosphaera sp.
TCGTCATTTCCGGGGCGGGGGCGGCCGGGGTGGCGATCACCAAAATGCTGGCCAGCGCGGGGGCAGGGGAGATTGTGGTTTGCGACCGGCAGGGCATTTTGCACAAGGGCCGGGCGGCTGAGTTGAATGCGAGCAAACTCTGGCTGGCGCGGAATACCAATCCTCGCAAGTTGCGCGGCACTCTGGCTGATGCCTTGAAAAATGCGCATGTCTTTATCGGAGTGTCCGGGCCGGGGGTGGTGAATGCGCCGATGTTGAAACGAATGGCGGCAAGGCCGATCGTGTTTGCGCTGGCCAATCCCACTCCGGAAATCATGCCGGAAGAGGCGGCGCAAAAGGCTTTTATTATCGCCACGGGCCGCAGCGATTATGCCAACCAGATCAACAACGTGCTCGCGTTTCCTGGAATCTTTCGCGGCGCGCTCAACGTGCGGGCCCGACAAATCACCGAGGAGATGAAAGTCGCGGCGGCACATGCCATTGCGCGGTGCATTTCGCCGCGGGAGTTGAATCCCGAGTATATCGTGCCGAGCGTTTTCAACAGCCAGGTCGTGACGCAGGTCGCGGAGGCCGTGGAGAAGGTGGCCCGCAAAACCGGCGTCGCCAGGGCAAAGTAACCGCCAAGCGAGCTCTGAAATGGGTTTGAGCAGCCCAACAGCCGCGGCAAGAGGGAGCGATTTAGTCGCTCATCGAGGTTGGATTCCATATTGAAGTCGCCGGAATCCTGCATTAGGATGTTCCCTCTTTATGACGTTGACCGAAAAAATACTGGCGCGCGCGGCTGGCAAGCCCCGCGTCGAGGCGGGTGATAATATCTGGGTGAACGCGGACGTGCTCATGACGCACGATGTTTGCGGACCTGGCACCATCGGCGTGTTCAAACGGGAATTTGGCAAGACGGCCAAAGTATGGGACCGCCAGAGGGTGGTCATCATCCCGGATCATTACATTTTCACGGCCGATTCGAAATCAAACCGCAACGTGGATATTCTGCGGGACTTCGTGAAGGAACAGGAATTGCCCTATTTCTACGACGTGATCGACGACAAAAACGGACATTGGGTTTTCGATCCAGCCAAGGGGGCGTTGAACCGGCAATACGGCTCGAATTATGCCGGGGTTTGTCACACAGCGCTGCCGCAAAAGGGGCATACTCGTCCGGGCGAAATTCTATTCGGCACCGATTCCCACACCTGCATGGCCGGGGCCTTCAACGAGTTTGCGACTGGCATCGGCAACACCGACGCCGGATTTGTGATGGGCACGGGCAAGTTGCTGATCAAGGTGCCGGAGACGATGCATTTCCGGTTGGAAGGCAAGTTGCAACCGGGCGTCATGGCCAAGGACATCATCCTGCATTGCATCGGCGAGATTGGTTTTGACGGCGCGACCTACCGGGCGATGCAGTTCGACGGTTCCGGGATCCCGAATCTTTCCATGGATGACCGGATGACGATTGCGAACATGGCGATCGAGGCCGGCGGCAAGAACGCGATGTTTGAATTTGACGCGCAAACGAAGGCGTTTGTGGATCATCGTTGCAAATTGAACGGCACCAAGGCGAACTACGAACCGGTGGAGCGCGATCAGGATGAGAAGTTTGTTTATGATCTGGTGGTGGACCTTTCCAAATTGGAGCCCACCGTCGCGTGTCATCCGGACCCCGGCCAACGCAAAAAGGCGAAGGACATGGGAGACATCAAATTGGACCGCGCGTATATCGGTTCGTGTACGGGCGGCAAGACAAGTGATTTTCTGGAGTTTGCCCGGGTATTGCGCGGCAAGCGGGTGGCGATTGATACGTTCGGCGTGCCGGCGACGCCGGAGATCGTTCACGATTTGCAGACGGCGCGTTGGGGCGATAAAACGGTTTGGCAGATTCTGTTGGATTCCGGCGTGCAAATGACGGAGAACGCCGGTTGCGCCGCGTGTCTGGGCGGGCCGGTGGATACGTTCGGCCGCATGAACACGCCGATGAAGTGCATCAGCGCCACCAACCGTAATTTTCCGGGCCGCATGGGGCACAAGGAATCGCAGGTCTTTCTGGCTTCGCCAGCCACGGTGGCGGCGAGCGCCTTGACGGGCAGGGTCACTGATCCGCGGGAATATTGGAGTTAAGCGGCGGATGTTTTTCGCGCTGAGCCGAGGTGAATCCATCCAAGACGCGAAGCGGAGCTGGTTCCAGTCTGGCATAAGCTGCTGGCTGGAGGTGGAGTGTGTTGCGGTAGTTCGAAAAGCCGTTTGCACTGGAGCGGCCGGGCGCGAGTGTTGTTGAGGGATCAAGCACGGCCACGCCTTCGGCATCCGCGAGGTGACGGCCGGGAGAGGAATTGATTTCCTGCAAGGAGATGTCGATTTTGTCCGACCAGACCAACCGGCGCGCCAAAGGCACTTTGCCGGGTGGAAGGATCAGCGTCAGCACGACGCAGGCGTCGTGCTGACGGCAAAGGGTGATAATTTCGAAAATATTACTGGCGCACTGCTGCTGGATTTCCCGGGCTGCCGCAGGTTGCACGAAAGGAGCAGCCAGCTTGATTTCGACTGGCGGGCCCGATGGGGCTTCGGTTTGAGCAGGCACCCGGCGGTCGAACTGCTGACCGCGATCGACAGGCCAATGCCATTCAGCAGGCGCGGGGCGGAACAGCCAAAATCACTTTACTTGAGGTGGAAGGCTGTTCATTTTAGCGATGGCTGGCATTGGCAACAACGCTGCCGTCAACAAAATGGATCGTGATAAATTAGATGGCTGGTGTGAAAAAGGCATTCTAGGCCTGGTGCTCGCCATACTGGTGATCGGGCCCCTGGCGCTGGGGGGTGCTGGCGCCTGGCAATTTCTGCTGCTCCAAGGCTTGACCGTGCTCGCAGTGCTGCTCTGGGGAGTTCGACTGTGGACCAGCCAGCGTCCGCAATTGCTCTGGCCCCCGATCTGCTGGGCCGTGCTGGCCTTCGTGGGGTACGCCATCATCCGCTATTTGCAATCCGATATTGAGTATGTGGCCCGGCTGGAATTGATCAAAATTCTGACCTACGCGTTCCTTTTTTTTGTGATCCTGAACAATTTGCACCGTCAAGAATCGATGCAGATCATCTCGTTCACGCTGCTATTCCTGGGGATGGCGATTTCCGCTTACGCAATCTTCCAATTCGCCACCAAGTCGAGCCGGATCTGGAATGTTACCGTTGACAGCGTCTATCGCGGGCGTGCCGGCGGGACATTTTACAATCCCAACAATCTGGCGGGATTTCTGGAGATGCTCCTGCCGCTGGGGCTCTGCTACGTGCTCGCCGGGCGACTCTCGCACATCGCCAAGATATTTTTGGGATATGCTTCGGTGGTGATGATCGCCGGTGTCGCGGTCACCCTCTCGCGCGGCGGCTGGATTACCACGGGGCTGGAATTGATACTATTGTGCGGTGTGCTGCTCTGCCATCGAAACTATCGAATTCAGGCTCTCGTGTTGCTTTTGCTGGTGGGCGGTGTTGCCTGTTTTCTCGCGCCACGGATGGAGCCGGCTCGCGCAAGGTTTCAAAAAATTTATTCCAGCGGCAAGGCTGACGACCTGCGCCTGTCCATCTGGAGGCCGGCAGTGCTGATGTGGGAGGACAATCTTTGGTTGGGCGTCGGTCCGGGGCAATTTGATTACCGCTTCCGGCAATACCGGCCGTTGGACGTCCAGCTCCGCCCCGATCGGGCACACAACGAATACCTGAACACCTTGGCGGATTACGGATTGCTGGGGGCGGCGTTGGTGGCCGCAGCCTGGGTGCTGCTCTATGTCGGAGTGGCGAAGGCTTGGAAGTTCGTGCGCGCCGAGCCGGATGATTTTGCGCGGAAGAAAAGCAACAAATTTGCTTTTATGCTGGGAACGTCTCTGGGGTTGCTGGGCATCCTGTTGCATGCAGTGCTGGATTTCCACCTCCACGTTCCGGCGAACGCGATCCTGGCCGTCGCTTTGATGGCCTTGTTGAGCAGTCAAGGGCGGTTCGCCACCGAACGCTATTGGTTCACCGCCAAATTGTGGACGAAATGTGCGGTTACGACCATTATTCTGGCCGGCGCAGCTTATTTGGGTTTCACCGGCTGGCGGGGTGGTCGTGAGTGTTTTTATCTCGAGCAGGCGAACCGCCAGCCGAACTTTTCCTATGCGCGAATCGAGAGGCTGAAGCAAGCCTCGAAAATTGAACCGATGAATTCTGAGACGACCTATGACATTGCCGAGTGCTACCGCACTAAAAGCTGGGTCGGTAGTGCGGAATCTGTCGAGTTGGCGCGGCAGGCGATGGAGTGGTACCGCCGGGGCATGGTGCTTGACCCCCACGATGGCTATAACTGGCTGGGTTACGGATTGTGTCTGGATTGGATCGGGCTGCCGGAAACCGGATCGCAGGAGAATTCAACGTCCTATTTCCAGCGGGCGGATGAGTTGGATCCAAACGGCTATTTCACCTCCGCCAAGATTGCCTGGCATTACGTCCAGACAGGTGATTACGCAGCTGCTCGGACCTGGTTTGAGCGGTCCAGGCGGTTGGAGTGGGTGGGTAATGATGTTGCGGACAACTATTTGAAGATTGTTGAGCAACGGTTGGGCGAGGCGGCGATGGCCCTTTATCCTCGATAGGCGGAGGTGTAAATCAGGACCACAAAAGCTTAGCCGTTTACCGTTGCAGCAGTGAAAAGTCAGAACTGGTGGTTGGGACATTTTGGCATGATCAGGAGCCGGAAGAATTGCGGTAATATTGAGTTGACAGGACGAGAGGCGGAAGCTAAACCATCGGGGTAGTTAGTAAGTTAGAAACGTAAGGCTCGAGAACCGCAATAATTTATGAGAACAATTCACTCTTTTACCCAACGGCTGATGGCTGGTGCCGCCGCCATGCTGGTGATCAGTTTGGCGACCCAAGCCTTGGCCGAAACCTCCCCGCAAATCGTGGCTAAGGTCATCCGTGTAAAGGGTTTGGCCCGGTATTCCAGCGACAACAAATCCTGGCAGACCGTCAAGGTCGGGGACATCCTCAACCCTGGTACCGTTATCCAAACGTCGGACAAAGCCATTGTGGACGTCCAGTTGGGTCAGCGGGATGCCAAAGCCGCGACCCCGATCTCGACTGCGGCAATGGCCTATTCTCCGGAAGAGGCCACCGCGAATGTGGTACGCATTTTTGAGAGTTCCGTGCTGGGCGTTGACAAGTTGACGGCCCAACAAACCGGGGCTGACGTTGTGGAGGAAACCCAATTGGATTTGCGAGCGGGCAAGATTCTTGGCAATGTTAAGAAGCTTTCAGCCGCCTCCAAATACGAAGTCAAGATTCCTAACGGGGTTGCCGGTATTCGTGGCACGGTTTACATGATCAGTTCATCGGGAGTGGTGGATGTTCTCGCCGGTTCAGTTGTGATTGCGGTTGTGGGCGCAGATGGAACAGTGGTTACCAAGGTGGTCACCTCCTGGCATCAATACGATCCTATGACCGGTGTATTATCTGAAATTCCGCCTAGCGAACGTGGCCCGCTGATCAAGTCCTATCATGAATTAGGTGGCCAAGGTCAGACTCCGCCGACGACTGTCACCCATGACCATACGATTATTCATGTTTCGCCCATCCACGGTCATGACCATGATCACGACCACGACCACGACCATGATCATGGTGGCAATTAGAGATTTGCCTTAAGCAGCGTTGATTCGTTACAAACCAGAGCAGCCTTGTGTTGCTCTGGTTTTTTTGTGTACTTTTCCGAGGTGAAGCTCAAACCCCTCAAGCGGGCGCCGATTCTGATTGCCGCCAGCGTCATTGGGTTGGCCTGCGTGGTCCAGACCATCCGCTTCGAATTCTTCGAACGGCTTGAGGGGATGACCTATGACTGGCGAGTCCGGCAGTCCCTCAGTTTCTCCCCACTTATCGCCACCAACCTGGGGTTTGTTGACATTTCCGACCGGAGCATCGAGCGGTTGAATAATGGCTCACTCGGTTTCCGGCGGTATGGCTCCTATTGGCCACGGCATATTTATGGTCGGGTAGCTCGTGAGCTATCCACCCAAGGAGCAAAGGCGGTGGCATTTGACATTCTGTTCGGGGAGGTTCATCCCGACGACGCACCCGTCCTCCTGATCGGCCAGGAACAACCGGTGGAATCCGATGAATATTTCGCTCGGATGATCCGGAACGCCGGGAATGTGCTGATTGCCTCGGAGCAGGGCATCACCCCGCCCGCCTTGTTTCGGACCAACGCTTTGGGGTTGGGAGATATCACCGCGGACAAGGATTTTGATGGTGTTCTACGCCGGGCCAAGGCGTTTCGCACTTACCGCAAGTGGCACCAGATCTTTCAAAAACTGGCGGACGACCCCGATTTAGGCGTGAATCTCCAAAAGGCGCGCGTCGAACCGGGGGTGGTCATCTTGCCCCGGCCAGAAGGGGATCCCATCAAAGTCCCGGTCGATGGTGATGGGCGGTTTGATGTGGCGGACTTTCTTGGGGATAAGGTTCCCGCCGGGATGGAGCGCCATCCCAAGGCTTTCACGGACGAGCGAGCCTGGCATATGGGGATTGTGCTCGCCGCGCAGGAGTTGAAGCTTGATCTGTCCAAAACCCAGGTGGAATTGGCGCGCGGCAGGATCATTCTACGCGGTCCTGGCGGACTGGAGCGGATCATACCGGTCGATACGGAAGGGTACTTTTACATCAACTGGCGGCTGACAGCTAACAATCCGCATCTGACGCAAGCCCATTTTGAGGATTTGCTCAGACAGGATCAATTGCGGTTGAAGGGCGAGACGAACGGACTTGAGAATCGCCTTCAGGGAAAGCTGGTGATCATTGGTTCCGCTGCGACGGGCAATGACCTGACGGACCGGGGGGCAACGCCGTTGGAAAAGGATACGTTGCTGGTGAGCAAACATTGGAACGTGGCCAACTCGGTTCTTACCGATCGCTTCATCCGACGGGCGGGCGTACCGGTCGAGTTGTTGCTCATTTCCCTGCTTGGCCTGATAGCCGCCGGGTTGACCTGGACCTGCCGGGTGTTGGTCGCTTCTTCTTGGGTCATGGTGGTATTGGTTGGCTATCTGGCGCTGGCGGTCGGAGTCTTTGCCGGCTTTGGTTATTGGCTGCCCTTGGTGTTGCCGGTGACCGGTGGTCTGCTGGTCACCCACGCCTGCCTGTTGGGATACCTGGTGGTTTTTGAACAGGCAGAGCAGCGCCGGGTGCGGTCGGTTTTTGCCAAGGTCGTTTCCCCCAACGTAGTGCATGAGTTGCTACGGTTGGAAAAACTCCCTCTCGGCGGCACGCGCCGGAACGTGACCGCTTTTTTTGCGGACATTCGCGGCTTCACCGAAATGACAGATGTTAACCTCGAAAAGGCGGCAGCCTATGACAAACAACACAACCTGATTGGCGAAGCCGCCGAGGCTTATCATGAGCAACAGGCGCGCGAGACCCTGGCGACCGTCAATCTTTACCTTTCCGTGATCGCCGAACAGGTGATCCGGCACGACGGCACAATCGATAAGTTTATCGGCGATTGTGTCATGGCTTTCTGGGGCGCGCCCATGCCGAACCCGCGGCACGCGCTGTTCTGCGTCCGGGCCGCCATCGATGCGCAACAAGCCGTTTATCGTCTGAATCAGGAGCGGGCGGCAGAGAATCAGCGGCGTGATGAGGAGAACCTCAGACTAGCCACGGCCGGTCAACCGCCCCTTCCGTCGCTGTCGATTCTCTCCGTGGGCAGCGGGATCAACACCGGTGTGGTGACCGTTGGGTTGATGGGCTCGGCTGCCCATGGCCAAAATTATACTGTGTTCGGCCGGGATGTAAACCTGGCGCAACGCCTGGAAAGCGTGTCGGGGCGCGGTCGAATCATCATCAGTGAAGCGACTTTGGCCGAGATTATCCAGGATGATCCCAGCCTGGCCTTGTCCTGCGTGGAATTGCCGAGGGTGAACGTGAAAGGCATTCGTGACGCCGTCCGCATCTATGAGGTCCCGTGGCGGACCGGGGAGTTCGCCTTCGCAGGCGAGACCCCGACGCCAATTTCGGCTGGGGATACCATGCCGCCATTCCCGATCGCCGGGCACGATACGAGCCATCTCAAAGCGACCGAGGAGCCTCGGGTTTGAAGGTTTGAAGCCGCCCCTGCTTTTTAAGTGGGAATTCCCCGTTAATTTGGTAAGGTTCCGTTAATGCGCACGGTCATTTATCCCGGCAGTTTCGATCCCCTGACAAACGGTCACCTGGATGTTATCCAGCGGGCGACCAAACTGTTCGACCGGGTGATTGTGGCGGTGGCCAAAAACGAGAGCAAAAGCCCTTTGTTTACCCTTGAGGAAAGGCTGGATTTGGTAACCCGGGCGGTGGAGCATCTACCGACTGTGGATGCCGATTCCTTTGATGGCTTGCTGGTCGAATATGCAGAAAGCCAGTCAGCTCAGGCGATTATCCGTGGTTTGCGCGCCGTGTCAGACTTTGAATTTGAATTCCAACTCGCCCTGATGAATCGTAAACTGAACGAGCGCGTGGAAACCATTTTTATGATGCCAAAAGACACCTACACATTTCTGAGCTCAAGAATCGTGAAAGAAATCGCGCGATTGGGCGGGGACGTCAGTTCTTTTGTACCTGCACACGTCCAAAAAGCCCTGCTTGCGCGATTGCTGGTGGCTGAGGTGTAAGGAGTTGATTATTATGGCCTTGCTTGTTAATCTTCATCATTTAGAAAAAGACCCGGTGCGGCTGCAGGGTCAGTTGCCAGCCGGTGAGTTGGATCTGGAGGGAGTGGATGAATTAATCCACCCGACCCAGCCACTAAATTACGATATAGAGGTCCAGAAGCTCGATCAGGGCATTCTGGCGCAGGGCAGCTTGGAGTTGACCTTGGACTGCGAGTGCGTCCGGTGCCTGAAACCTTTTCAATATCGGCTGGAATTGCCCGATTGGGCCTGCCATTTGGCCTTGGAAGGGGAGGAAGCAGCCCCGGTGGTTAATGATTGCGTGGACTTGACGCCCTTTGTGCGGGAGGATATTCTCCTCGAGTTTCCGCGACATCCGTTGTGCGAAACGGAATGTGGCGGGCTGCCAAAAAAGGCGGCTGCCAAGAGTAAAAACAGTGGTGGCACCGGTCAGACCAAA
>JAQGOT010000386.1 GCA_028293465.1 Pedosphaera sp.
ACTTGGAAGTCGGCGCTCCGGGGCAGCGGGCGGATGCGTCACCCTTGCAGCGACTCGGCTTTTGATCGCGCGTCCCAACCCGTGGACGAGGGGAAAATTTCACATGGGGTCGGTTACCACCTACTATTGACACCTCGCTCCGCTCGCGTACGGTTGCCCCATGGCTGGCAAGCCCGCATCAAAGAAAGACTCGGAGCACCGCTGTGCCGGGCAGGCAAAGGCTCCGCTTCGCTGATAACTTATGATCCAGATTATTTCTCTTTGTCGTCGGGTTTGGGGCGTGCTGGGATGGGCGAGCTTGTTTGTCGTGTGCTTCGCGCAACCCCTGGTTGCCCGCGACGTGTTCGTGATGCTTTCGGGCGGGAACTCCCCGATGGACAACAATTATTCGCAATACCTGCAGGCGAAGGCAGTCTCGACCTACTTTGAGCAGCACTATCCGCGCGATTCGGTCTGGGTGTTTTTTGGAGCGGGAAACGTTGAGGGTGAGAAACCGATTTTCGGCGATGTGCACCGGGAGGTCACGCGTGACGGGGTCACCGTTGATTCGTGGCTGGCCGGTTCGATACGCGGGAACCTGCCGGCGCGGCGCGAGATCATCCTGCGGAAGTTTCGGGAAGAGATCCTGCCGGCCGTGGCGGATGGCGGAACCTTGTTCCTGTTCGTGGGCGACCATGGTTCGCGAACGCGCGGGCGGGCGGGCGAGAGTTTCATCGATCTTTGGAGCCTGGAGCGCGATTCGGGCAGCGAACACGGCTGGCGCGCCAACGATGATGAATCACTGGGCGTCGCGGAGTTTCGCCGCACCCTGGCCCGGGGCCTTGGCAAGGGGCGCGTGGTGTTCTGCATGACGCAGTGTCACAGCGGCGGATTTCATTACCTGGCGGTGCCGCATGAGATGACCCTGAATCCCAAATGGTATAGCGTCAAACGGAATTGGCCCGCTGCAAAGGAGGCGCCGGTGCTTGCGCGCGCGGCGGGCTTCACGGCGACCGATGAATTTTCAATGGCCTCGGGTTGTGATCCCGATCCGGATCCAGCCAATTGGGACGGCTACGAGCGCTTCGTTCCGGAAAATCTTTTCGGCGTCAATTTACTCACGCAGCAGCGCATCGGCCCGCCGCTGCGGTCCTTTGCCGAGGCGCACGTGGCGGCCACGCTTGAGGATGGTTCGATCGACAAACCTTACTCCACCTCGGAGCAATATCTCGAACGGTGGGCGAACCTCATCGAAACGCGTCTGATGAAGGAACCGAACTTGACGGACAAAGTGAAGCGAAGCCTGGTTGCCTACCGGCACACTGTCGATGGTGGGGAACCGCAAGTGCCCGATGCCGCGTTCAGCGAGCGACAGGCGGTTTTCCGCCGCTTCGTCGAGAGTTTGTCGGAGCAGGACCCAGTGGAAAAAAGCTTTTTGCTGACCGGTTCACGGAGGAGGCTGGAAGAGGTTATCGGCACATCCGGCCCCAAGGGTCTGATGGCAGAAGATCCCGCCCCCGCGCCACAATCCAATGGACCGGCGCAACGGCCGACGCGCCGTCGCGGCTCACAGGAAGCGCGCAAGCTCTGGAAAGAAACAGTGCGGCCAGCATGGAAGGCAGCGATCGCTGCGCACGAGGTCACGCCCGTGCCGGTGGCGGCTTTGGAATTTGAGAAATACCTGCTAAGGCAGGAGGATGCAGGACGCAATTTTCTTTCCGCCAACGCCAGCAGCAGTGCGCTGCAGCGCGAGGTGTTCTGGCAGTCAGGTTACAGCGACCCGGCGACGGTCAATCTCACCAAGGCCGAGGCGGTGGCCCGTTGGGGCGCGGAACGGCGCAGCAAAATCTTGGCGTGGGCAAAGACATCGGAGGACGAAGCGGTGCGGGCGGCGGCGGCAAAACTATTGGAGCGGCAAACCCGGCTCCAGCTCATGGCGGAGCCCGCCGCGCGATCAGCGAAGGACGGACCCGAGCCGGTGAGCGAGAAAACCGCCGCCGCGCGGACGCTCTTCTACCGGCGCGTGCTGGCGGCATGGGAATTTTTATACAACGTCAAAGAGACTCCGGCGCTGTCCCGGTTGCACGAACTGAACGAACTGGAACGCATACCGCTCCCGCGGCCGAAGTCTTAGTTCGGGCATCAACCGACACGAGTGGCAGCTTCCGCTCTTATTTATTGGTAGCGAGCAACTCCAAAACCTTCGCCACAACTTCTTCTGCCTTCACCGGGATCAGGACGCCGCCGCGGAGTTTCAGTTCCACTTCGCCTTTGGCGAGGGATTTTTCGCCGATGCCGATGCGGATGGGAAAGCCGACGAGTTCGGAGTCCTTGAACTTCACGCCTGGGCGTTCGTCGCGGTCGTCGAGGATGACGTCCACGCCGCGGGCTTCGAGCTCGGCGTAGAGTTTTTCCGCCAGGGTCATCACGGCGCTGCCGGGGACGACGCCCAAGGGCGTGAGGCAGACAGTGTAGGGGGCGATGCTCAAGGGCCAGACGATGCCGTCCTTGTCATTGGATTGCTCGATGACGGCCTGCATGGTGCGGGTCACGCCGATGCCGTAGCAGCCCATGACGGCGGGTTGTTGTTTGCCGGCTTCGTCCAGGAACAGGGCACCGAGTTTCTCGCTGTATTTGGTGCCGAGCTTGAAGACGTGCCCGACCTCGATGGCGCGTTTGATCTTAAGTGGCTGGCCGCAGGTGGCGCAGGCTTCGCCGGCCAGGGCCGAACGAAGGTCCACCCAATGCGTCACGACGATGTCGCGGTTGATGGAGACGTTGCGGTAATGGACGCCGTCCTCATTAGCACCGGTGGTCATGTCGGCGGCATCGCGCAGCAAGTTGTCGGCGTAGATGGGAAGGTTGGCGACCTGAACCGCGCCTAGGCTGCCGGGATGGGCATTGAGCGCACCGAAGATTTCCTCGGGTGAGGCCGGGCGGAAATTGGCGGTGCCCAAGGCGCTGACGAGCTTGGCTTCGTTCAACTGATCATCGCCGCGCAGGAGAATCAGCACGAGCTTACTTTCCACCATATAGACCAGCGACTTGATCTGGCGCTCGGCCGCCACGCTGTGTGGAGGTTTGCTCAAGGCGTCGATGGTCACCACGCCGGGAGTGAGGAACTTTTCCAGGGGCTGCGCCTCGGTGGCGGGTGGGGCGAGTTTGTGGGTGGCAATGGCCGGACCGCGGCTGACGGCTTTTTCGAGATTGGCGGCGTAGCCGCAACCATCGCAGTAAACGACTTCGTTCTCGCCGGTTTCGGCGGGCACCATGAATTCGTGGGAGTATTTACCGCCCATGACGCCGGTGTCGGCTTCGACGGCCATGGCCTTGAGTCCGCAACGTTGAAATATGCGGGTGTAGGCATCGTACACCTTCTGGTAGCTCACCTGCGCGAGTTCATCGGTGGCGTCGAAGGTGTAGGCATCCTTCATGATGAATTCCTTGGCGCGCATGAGGCCGAAGCGCGGGCGGATTTCATCCCGGAACTTGGTTTGGA
>JAQGOT010000400.1 GCA_028293465.1 Pedosphaera sp.
GATTTGAAATTTACATTCGCCGTAGTAGCCTTCCCGCGCGCCGACGAGGACGGCATCCTGGAATTTGAAAGGGTCCGACGAGATGGGATAAATCTTGCAACCGAGGCTGCGGGCTTCGGCGGCCGGACCCGACATCAGCACCACCCGCGGGTCCACCTGGGAGAAGGATAAGGAGCGGATCGGAATCGCGGCGGCGTTGCGGCCGAACGTGCCGGTGAGTTGATCCCAATCGGTGCCCGGACTCCAGAGGGTCAAAGGAGTGTCCTGCACATGGCACAGCGCAAATGTATTGGTCCCGTTGGTGATCAGCACTGTTTGGGTTTCCCGGCGTCGGTTTGACTCGATGCCGAACGCGCCCGGTCCCCGGCCGTCGAAGCGGGCCGTGACACGGTTGGTGACGAAGTCGTTGAAGATGGTGTTGGGCGCGAGCGGACGGTTTTCCTCGATTTGTTTGGCCAGTTCACTGGATTTGGCGGCGAGGGTTTTGACGCCTTCGGCCAGCTTGGCTTTTTCGGCACGCTCCACCTGCACGGCATCCTTCATGAGGGCGAACTGCTCGACGGCGGAGCGTTTCTCGACTTCGGCGACTTGAAGCTGGCCGGCGAGTTGTTGTTTTTCGTTGAGAACCATCTGGTTGCTTTTGGCCAGCAGGTTGAGCTGTTGTTGCATGGCGGCGGCTTGCTCGGCTTGTTTGCGGGCTTCGGCTTCCATGGCGGCGAGCTTTTCCTTGGAGAGGAGGCCTTCCACGGTGTTGCTCTGCAATTGCTGGTTCAGGGTCTGGATGTTGGTCTGGGCCACGGCGAATTGTTGCTGCAATTTCGCCTGCTGCGCCTGCAAGCCCTGCGACTCCTGCTCACGGGCTTGAAGTTGTTGCTGGAAGGTCTGCACCTGCGCGCTGCGTTCGTTCAACAGTTCCTGTTGCTTGCCGGCGGTGTCGCGCGTGCGGGCGAGTTCGCCGAGCAAGGCGTCGCGATTCTTGCGCTCTTCTTCCAGGGCGAGTTTCATCACTCCGCCGAGATCGTCACGGCCGCTGGTTTGATTGGTCTGCGCCGGGCTCAGAGTGGCGGGGGTCCGCTCGCCCGCCGCCGTGGGGATCTTGTTGAGGTCCGCCGTGGAGAACATCAGCAGGCTCAACAGCAGGAAGTCGCAGATGACAATCAGGATGGAGCGGTTCATGGCGTGGTGGCAAACGTGGGGGCGTGGGCCGGCGCCGCCGATTCCGCGGCTTTCAGTGCGACTTCGGCTTCCATGAGCAAGGTGCGGCGCGTGGGGCGCAGATGGAAGATCTTGAAGACCGAGACAAAGATGATGCCGAAGGACATGGACGAGTAGGCCGCCATGATGCTGAACTGGATGATGCCCATGGAAACCAGGATGAACGAAACGATCGTGCCCACGAAGCCTAGGTACAACCCGGCGTCGAAGAGATGGTCTTCGTTCTCGAGGAGCTTGAGTTTGATGCGGGCGGGCACTTGTTGGCGGCGGATTTCCGCCAGCTTGACCAGGCAGGCCGTGTAGATGAGGCCCTGCAGGACGAAGAACAGCAGCAGGGTGAGGAGGTTTTGTGTGTTCATATTAGATTGATGAGTAATCGCTTTTCCAGCCGCAGCCACGCTGCCCACCATGGGCAGGTGAAAATGAAAAGGCAACTCCACTTTTTGGCTTTCTTGGGCGAGGAACGGCTCGTTCAGGAGCACCACGACGAGCAGGAAACCGAGGGCAAACAAAGCTTCGCGGGCGATGTGAAAGCCACGCACTTGGAGCGGTTTCTCCAACGCAGAGACGGCCGGCCAGGTAAAATGGGCGGCGGCGGCCAGGAGAAATCCGCCGGCGAGGTACAAGAGCCATTTGAAGGCGAGTGCGACTTCGGGCATCTGTCGGCTGAGATTTGCGGTGAAGTTGATGAACATCCCCGCGGGCGCGAACCCGACGGTACGCGCGGCCAGGCTCGAAACGTGGAGGCGTTGGTTGCGTTGCAACAATTCGTTCAGGCCGCCGGCACCGAAACGCAGGCTGGTGCCAAGATCGTTAAGGCCGGTTTGGCTGTAGGTCATGAGATATTTGGCCACGGCCGCCGGTTTGCCGGAGAGGGCCACGGCCGAAAATAGCACAGGCAATTGGGCATCGACTTTGCGAACGCGGTCGGCGAGCAGGCGCAGGGTTTCGGTATCCGGGATTTGGCCGACGAAAGCGACGAGTTGGCCCCAGTTCAATCGTTGGCCGAGCGACATCACATCCAAGAGGACTTGTTCCATGGGTTCGGAGTTGCCGCCGCGATTGGCTTCGGTGGTCAACGCAAACAGGCGATCGCGCAGAGCGGCGTTCAGGTGGCCGCCTTCCAACAGGAGACCGGTGATGGAGATGGCCGCGTCGATGGCCTGGCCGGAGGCGGAATCTGAGGGCGGGAAGATGGCGGTGTTGGTCAAGGCGCGGCAGCGGAGCAAGGCTTGGACGTTGGGTTGCGAGGAGGCTTGCAACCGCCTGAGAATTTGGACCCGGTGTTCCTGTCGCACGACAAAATCAGTGAGGGGTTGCAGACTGGCTCGCGACACCAGGTCATCCCGGTTGAGGAGCGTTCCGAGGTTGGCGTCGGGCGCGCCCAGGATGCGGACCGAGGGATCTTGGGCCGCGAGATTGGCGATGGCGGCGGCGAGGTTTTGCTGATCGGGGAGATGCTCCGCCTGGGCGGCGAGCAGGAACAATTGGGCGGTTCCCAATTGCCTGGCTTGGATTTGCGACAGACCTTGCGCGGTCAGGGTGGGCGTCCGCCGGCTGGCCGAGGCAAGGACGGAGGCATCCACCGCTCGCAGGTGCGCGGGCACAAGCAAGCCGCAGAAAAGCAGCCCCATACCGAGAACGGCACAGGCTAAAAACCAGAACCAACGGCTCATCATGTTTGATTGAAAACCACTGCGAATTACCGGCACTGCCGTCAACCGGGGTTCAAAACCCTGGGCCAGAATGTGGCACAACGCGGCTAGAACCTCAAGACCGGCATGCACCTTTGACGTTGGGCGGGCAGAAGTTGTTCAAGGAATAAATGGGGGTTGGGGAGAGGGATTTGTGAACAACCAAGTACCAAAGTAACCAAGGAGAGAGGCTGTAGGCGATGCGGGGCGGTGGGGCAGCAGGGCAAGGTCAACGTTCGCTGCTGGGTCTGAGAAAAGCGCGGTCGCC
>JAQGOT010000401.1 GCA_028293465.1 Pedosphaera sp.
AAAGAAAGAGTAGTTGAAAGGATCACATGAACTATGAAAAGGAGTTAAAGCAGGAGGCCGGCACAGTTGTCACCCGGCGGTGGTTGTTTCGCGATTGCGGATTGGGGTTGGGTGAGATTGCCCTGGGAGCCCTGCTGAACGACACCGTATTTCAGGAGACCGCCCAGACGTTGGCCTTGCGCATTTGGAAGGAAGGCGGATCGAATGATCGCGACCGGGCCATTTACGCCTTCCGGCTCTGCACCGCCCGCAAACCCGACGCGATGGAACTGGAGCGCTTGCTGGCCCTCGTGAAGGAAAAGGAAAGCTACTTCGAAAACCGCACCACTGCGGCGGTGCAGGTCTCATCGACTGATCCGAAGAACGCGCCGGACGATGTGAATTTGCACCAGGTCGCCGCGTGGACGCTGGCGTCACGGGTGCTGCTGAATCTGGATGAGACGATTACGAAAGAGTAGTTGAAAGGATCACATGAACTATGAACAGGAGTTAAAGCAGGAGGCCGGCAAACTTCTCACCCGGCGCTGGTTCTTTCGCGATTGCGGATTGGGGTTGGGTGCGATTGCCCTGGGAACCCTGCTGAACGACAAGAAACTCTTCGCCGCCAATTCGCCGTTACAAAACACCGACCCTCTCGCTCCCAAGCTGCCGCATTTTGCGCCCAAAGCCAAACGCGTCATCTACCTCTTTCAAGCGGGCGCTCCCAGCCAGCTTGATCTGTTCGATTACAAGCCCACCTTGGCAAAATACGACGGCCATCCCGTGCCGGCGGAACTGGTAAAAGACCAGCGGTATGCGTTCATCCCGCGCGATGCGGCGCTCTTCGCCAGCACGTTGAAATTTTCCAAGCACGGCAAATGCGGCGCGGAACTTTCGGAGGCATTGCCTCATCTCGGCGAAGTGGCCGATGATATCGCCATCGTGAAATCGATGACGACCGATGCCTTCAATCACGCTCCGGCGCAGATTTTCATGAACACGGGCGCGACCCAATTCGGGCGGCCGAGCATGGGTTCGTGGGTCACGTACGGATTGGGCAGCGAGTCCCAATCCCTGCCCGGGTTCGTGGTGTTGAGTTCCGCCGGCGGGACCAGCGGCGGCGCTTCAAACTGGGGCTGCGGCTTTCTGCCGACGGTTTTTCAGGGCGTGCCATTCCGACGTTCCGGCGATCCCATTCTCAGCCTTTCCAACCCCGCCGGCATCACCCGACAAATCCAGCGCGAATCGCTCGATTTGCTCAAGGAACTCAACCAGCATCATCTGGAGAGCGTGGGCGATCCCGAGATTGCCACCCGGATCAATGCGTTCGAAATGGCTTACCGCATGCAATCGAGCGCGCCGGAGCTGATGGATATTTCCAAGGAATCAAAGGAAACCTTGGCCATGTATGGCGCGGAGCCGGGGAAGAGTTCATTCGCCAACAATTGCCTGCTGGCGCGGCGGTTGGTGGAACGCGGCGTCCGCTTCGTGCAGCTCTACCACGAGGCTTGGGATCACCACAGCGAAGTCATCAAGGGCGTTAAAGATCAGTGCGGGCTGACTGACAAACCGGCCGCGGCGTTGATCAAGGACCTCAAGCAACGCGGCTTGTTGGAAGATACCCTCGTTATCTGGGGCGGCGAGTTCGGCCGCACACCGATGGTGGAAACGAACGAGGCGGCCGGCCGTAAAATGGGGCGCGATCATCATCCACAGGCGTTCACCATGTGGCTGGCCGGTGGCGGCATCAAGCCCGGCTTGACCATGGGTAGGACGGATGATTTTGGGTTCCACATCACCGAAGATCGTGTCCACGTCCACGATTTGCACGCGACGATCCTGCACCTGCTCGGCTTTGATCACACCAAGCTCAGCTACCGATTCCAAGGCCGTGATTTCCGCCTCACCGATGTGTCCGGGGAACTGGTGGAGAAGCTCATCGCCTGAACTTGGCCGGCGCGCCAGCCGGATTAGTGTTGGGCGGCGACCGGCAAGGCTGCCTCCGGCTTGGGTTTGGCGTTCGGTCGTGCCGCGGCAAGCTCGCTTTTGACTTCGATCAGATCCCGTTGGAACTCCGGGCTGGCCTTCAGTTCGCGAACGATGGCCCGAGCGAACACGCGTCCGGCGTAAATATCCGTCGGATAATGCCGCGCGATCCATACGCGATGCCAGCCGAGGTTGCGGCCGACGGCGAGGATGTCCTCGCGTTTGTCAGGGAACACCTCCGCGAGCAGGAGGGCCAGAACGGTGCCTTCGGTTGCATGGCCGCTGGGGTAGCTGAAACTTTTCTCGAGCTTGCCTGAAGCCAATGTCGCATCCACGGTGAACGGGCGCGGACGCTTCCAATAGTCCTTGCCGATGTCAGTCACGGCTGCGGCTTCGGTTTGTACGCGCTCGAAAAAAGCTTCGGTCTTGGGGAACTTGCCGGGCTGGAAGAACGCGCCGATGGCCGGGGTGAAGGTGAAAATGGAAAATTTCTTTTCCGAAAAAGCAAGCGCGGCTTCGTTGGTCGTGCAGGCATGGAAAGCAGCGGCAACTGCCGCCATGTCGGCAGCTTGCTCGGCGGAACCGGGCAACGGCGGCGGCGCGAGCACAACCGAGCAGTCCGGTTGGCTGGGCGACAGATAATGCGGTGTTTCGGCGCTCAGCGAGGCGGCAGCCGACGCGACCAAAACCAAGGCGGCAAGGCAGAATGAGGAATTGAAACGCCGCACGAGTTTAAACGGATGATTCATGGGTAGAACATTGTCGGTTGAAATTCAGACGACCACGACCGACCACTCGGGTAAAACCCGACCGCAGGCTTGCCCTTGGGAGTCCAGGTCTCGGTGGATTTTATTGCCGGGAGATCAATTCGGGTTGGCATCTGGATCGATGGTCCAAACAATCTCCACCTGTGGCATGATTGCCTTCCCCTTGTTGGGGTTATTGGGCGTTGTCTCCACAACCTTATTCCCCTTGTAACAGGCTGCATGGCCATCGGCAAACGTGAGATTGCCCGAACCGTTGTGCCGCGCCACAAATCGGCTGGCGAAACTGGAAGGCTGCCCCAGATCAGAACTGGACTGGGCCGCATCCACCTTCGCTTCGGGAGCGAGCCGGTTCTCCAGAAACACCGCTGTGTTCGACGGCTTCGCAACCGTGCCCAGCCTGATTGATGGTGCGGCGCTGCCGATCAGTTTGGAATTCATCGCGGTGGAAAAGTAAACATCACCCGCAATTTCCGGATTGTCCGGAAATTTAGCGCTCGGGCAATGAAACAAGCTGCTCTTGTCATAGAAGGACTTCCGGTTGAGAAAATAATCCGCGGCGGAAGGCAATTTTATGAGGTTGGGCAGGGCGTTATACCAGATATCAGCGTTCAACGGGTCTCCCACCACGGCCCAGTTGTTCAGTGTGGCGCTCGTGCCGCCAGATTCCCGCGGAACGAAGTCACCGTTATCCGACGCATAAATCGTCAGCGCCAAACCCCACTGTTTGAGTTTGTTCAAACAACTGGTCCGCTGCGCCGCCCCTTTCGCTCGCGCTAGGGCCGGCAGCAGCAACCCCGCCAGAATCGCAATGATGGCGATGACCACCAAGAGTTCGATGAGTGTGAACCCGTGCCTTCTGGACGCCAGCGGGGCGTTGTCGTGACGTTTTCCCATAAAGGAAACCTCCCTTAGTGAATTGTTTCCGAGGCGCGATAAATGCGGCCGGTCGAGCCCAACGCATCGGTGATCGTCGTCAAGGTGCTGGTCGCCGTTACATTCGTCAGCGACGTCCAGCTTCCGTCCGCGACCGTGTTCTTGTAATAGATGGTGTAACCTCTGCCGGCGGTGCTGTTCCAGCCTAGCTCCACGCCTGTGGCCGAAACCGCCACCGTCAAACGCAAGGGTGCCACGATCCACCCCGGTGAACCCACATCGCCATTCGACGCGGCGGTGAAGGCCCCATTCACCCCGTTGGTGCTGAGTCCGGTGGTGGTGTTGCCACTGAAGATCCCCGTGTCAGGGTCCCAGACAAAGGTGCGGCCTAACGCAGCGGTGGACAGCGACACACCGGCCACCTTGCCAATCGAATCGGTCTCGACCAACGCCGCCTGATTCCAGAGGTTGACTTGATCGCTGGTTGCACTGAGACCCAGGCCATTGCCGATGTAGGCGATGATTTGGAGATCCGCAGGCAGATTGGCAGCGCCCCACCACGCCTTGAATTTATCCGCGGTCATGACTCCAGGCGCGGAACTTTCCACAAGAATAATCGCTTCGCCGGGACGGATGACAACGTGGTTGGTGATTGTGTACGCCACCCCCAGGTTGGCCGAGTTGTCATCCCAGCGATAGCCGTAAACATCCACTGAAAAATCATCGAGGTTTGAAAGCTCCCACCAATCCGCGTTGACCGCCGGACCGGAATTCTCACTCGATTGGACCTCGGTGATCACCAGGTTCGGTTTGCGCGTGACGAGCAGGCTGGCTGAAGCATTCGTCGTTCCGGCCGGATTGGAAAGCACTACTGAGTAAGTGCCGGAATCGCTGGTTTGCAGGCCGCTCAAGGCTAATTGACTCGTGGTCTGGCCTGCCAGAATTGTGCCGTTCAATTTCCATTGATACGTCGGCGCTGGGTTTCCCTGGCCTTGGACGGCCAGCGTCACCGACTGGCCGATATACGCCACGATATCTTTGGGCCCGGTCGAAACAATCGGGGGTGTGGGGGCGGGATTCACACTGAGCACCGCGTTCGCACTGGTGACTGTCTCAACCCCGTTGGTCACCACCACATTATACGTCCCGGCGTTATTCGTGAGCGCGTTGGGAATGGTGAACACGGCATCCGTGGCACCGCTGATGGGCGAGCCATTATAGCCCCATTGATATTTCGGATGCGGCAGCCCCTGCGCGTTGACCGTCAAGGTTGCGGTTGAACCGGAAATGGCCGTGGTATTCGTCGGTTGCACCGTGATTGTAAGCGGCACCGGCCCGGTGGTAATCCCGGGTGAACCGACGTCATCCGTAGTGGCGGCTTGAAACACCCCGCCGATACCGTTCGTGCTGAGGACTCCAAAAGCTCCCGTGGTCGGATTGTAGGTGAACGAGATGCCCGGCGTGGCCGCATCAATATGCGCATGGTCCACCAGGTTATCCGCGGCATCCCACAGACTCATTCCATCACCGTTCGCGGAAAGCCCGTAATTGTGATAAAAAACGATCCTTACGCCGCTGCCCAAACCCGGCCCCCACCAATCCCGCACCGCTTGGTCCGTGGTGTTCACGCTATCCTGCACGAACAGAATCGTTTCCCCCGCACCGATGGTGAGGCCATCGAACGGCGCCGAATACGCGCCCCCGAAGCCCGCGCCCTCATCCGCCATCTTGTATCCACTGAGGTCGATTGCGTTCGTGCCGAAATTGGACAACTCCCAATAATCCGAATTCGCGGGAACAG
>JAQGOT010000459.1 GCA_028293465.1 Pedosphaera sp.
GCAATGGGGAGATCGACAACCACCACGAACTACGTCGCTGGCTGGCGGAGCGGGGCCGCCCGGTGCAACGAGAGACGGATGTGGCCGTCATCCCCGGGCTGTATCTCGAACTGGGCGAAGCATTCGCGAGCAAGCTCATCGGTGCGTTTGCCGTGGCGGTATGGGACCCGCGCAACCGGCGGCTCACCCTGGCGCGGGACCGCGCCGGGGAACGCCCCCTGTTCTTCGCCGCGAGCGCAGCCGGGATTATTTTCGCCACCGAGCTTGCCGCCCTGGTCGCGCACAACCGGATCCCGGTCAAGCTTAATCAAAGCGGGTTAAAAAAATATCTTCAGTTCGGCATCTTCCCGTCGCCCGAGACGCCGTTCGTTGAAATCCAAAAAGTGGCGCCTGGCGAGGTGATCGAGTTCGACGCGGCCGGCATCCGGCGAAAACCTTACTGGCGCTGGCAAAACATTGAGACGCCGAAACAACCGCCTTCGCTCGATGCCTTCGACCAAACGTTCCGCAAGGCCGTCGGCCGCCAGAGCGATGTCGATGTGGACTTCGGCGTCTTTCTGAGCGGGGGCCTCGACTCGTCACTGGTTTCGGCGGTGGCCCGGGCGTTGCACCCGACGCGCCCGTTGAAAGCCTATACCCTGCGCTTTGAAGAAGCGTCCTTCGATGAAGGCGCCTTCGCCGAAACGGTGGCCCGGCAGTTGAAAATGGAGCTCGTGACCGTGTGGGCCCGTCCCGAGGACGTGCTAAGCGAACTGAAAACGCTGGTCCGCCTGGTAGGCGAACCGCTGGCGGACCCGGCGTGGCTGCCGACGGCGCTGTTGGCGCGCCGCGCCGCACAGGACATCCGGCTGGCACTCGTGGGTGAGGGCGCGGATGAATTGTTCGGTGGCTATCCGACCTACATCGGGGCGGGGATAGCCGAGCGTTTCGCCCGGCTCCCGGGCTGGGCCAAGGCCGTCATCCGGCGCGCCTTGGAAGCGTTGCCGCCCAGCGAGAAGAAGGTGACGATTTCCTACCTGCTCAAGCGCTTCGCGCAGGGGGCCGATCTGGAGAGCATCGCGCGCCACCAGCTCTGGGTTTCCAACATCCCCCCGCTGCTGCTGCAACGGCTGGGCGTCGCGCCCATCGACCTGGAGAGCCGCGACACGGGCGCTGGCCATTTGCTTGACCGGGTGCAGCGCTGGGATCTGGAGACGTCGTTGGCGGAGGGATTGCTCACCAAGGCCGACCGCGCGAGCATGAGTTCGGCGCTGGAGCTTCGCGCGCCCTTCTTGGATGAAGCGGTGATGGAATTCGCGAAATCGCTCCCGGTCGAGGAGCGGGTGCGGGGATTCAATACCAAGGTCTTCCTGAAGCGCTACGCTTTGCGCTACCTGCCGAAGTCGATCGTGCACCGGCGCAAACGCGGACTCTCAGTGCCCATCGGCCGCTGGCTGCGCGGTCCGCTTCACGAGTGGGCCTCCGCGACACTGGGAAGCGGACGCCTGGACCAGGTCGGGATTCGCACACCCGCCGCCATGAATCTGTTTTCCGAGCATTATCAGGGCAAAGCCGACCATGCCCGCGCCCTTTGGACCTTGCTGGTGCTGAGCGAATGGCTGGATTGGGTGGCGAGTAAAACTAACTCCGCCTCCGACTGAGGTGCCTTCCTCCACCCCTGCGGACCAGGCGTCGGATCAGCGTAGGTTGCGGCATTCGAAGAGCTGCACACGCTTCATGATGCGACCTCGCAGTTTGATCTCCTGCACGCCAAGATCGGTGACCGAGTCGAATTCCTGCAACAGCAGTGGCGGCGTGGGAACCGGAGGCGGCACCCTGGCGAAGCCCACCCCTTTCCCAGTCAGCCACTTCCACGGCCATGCCGGTTCCAGGCTGCACGAACCCGGTTCAGTGACGTAAATGGCGTTTTCAGCTTTGCGCTGGCTGGCGTAACGATACTCGGGCCAGAAATAGAGCTGGTTTTCGGGCTTCGCCGAAGTCTGGCAGTAAACGAGCGGCTTGCCGCGCAGAGCGGCCCTTGCCTCCGGCAGGTAAAATGAAAACAGCCCGGCTATGCCGTAGTGGTCGCAGATGATGAACACCGGCTTGCCCTCCTGGAGCAGCTTTTGTCGCGCTTGTTCGACGCACGCGGCAGCTTCCTTGTAGCCCCGCACGCGCCGAAGCGGGTCCACATCTCCCGGCAACGGGTGGCCTGCGATTTTGCCGATGAGGTCGCTTTCGTGCATCAGGACCACGGCTAGGAGGCCAAAGACCAGCCCGCCGGTCAGCCAGCCTTTCACTGCCCGCAATCCTTCGCGCCAACGCGCGTCCCAATAGATGATCATCAGGCAGTACATCGGCAGCAAGGCCGGCGCAACCCAGTTCGGCAAAACCCGCGAGTGGAGCGAGTAGGCCCAGTGCCCCAGAAAAACCAGCCCCCCCATGCAGAACAAATACAGCCCGAGCGGGTTCTCCCGGCGGCGTTTCCAAAATGCCGCCATCGCCCACAAGGCACCGACAAAGAAAACCGGGTTCAGCAGCGCGGCTTCGACAAAGAGAAATTCCCAGAAAAACCGCAGCGTCGGTCGCCACGGGGAGTCCATCCCGGCGTTTTCGGCGACATGCCGAACGGTAATCCAGCCGTTCTGAGCGTTCCAGATCAGTACCGGCAGAGTGCAGAGCGCAAGGATGAGCAAGGCGAGATAAGGACCGGGCCTCCTGAGATGCAAGCGCGCCGGGGGCCAGAGAAGAAAGAACACCACCCAGCAGACAACGAGATACGCCGCGCTGTACTTGCAGAGGAAGCCCAAGCCGGCAGCCAGGCCGGCCAGCAACCATTGCTTCGTCGTGCCGTCGGGCTGTACCGCGCGCCACCCGACGATGATCGCCAGCGTCCAACAAAGCACCAGCGGTGGGTCGATGGTCATCAGGACGGAGCCGACGCTCAGCAGCGGCGCACTCGTGATGATGAGCAGGAGCAGGAAGCCCTGACGCGCGCCCACTTCACGAGCGAGAAACCGCAGCACGACCACACTGAGAATGGCTGCAAATACCGGCGAGAAAAACCGCACCCCCAACTGCGTGTCGCCCCAGAGCGCAGTGCCGGCGAACTGGAGGAAGGCGATGCCAGGCGGCTTGCTATAGTAGGACAATGCGAGGTGTTTTGACCAAAGCCACTGGTAGGCTTCGTCGTTGCTCAGCTCAATCACACCGGCTGCGATATAGACGAGGCGGAACAGCAACAACGCGGCCGTCAACACGTAGCCGAGGCGCAGCCAATGCTGATCAAGCGGAGACTTCCCAGGCGAGCGTTCCAGCGCGGAAGCCCCGTATTCATCCTTCGCCTGAGCATCGGGGTGAAGAATCGATGGGAGTCTTGACCACCAATGCGGAAACCACTTTCGACCAATCCTGCGCCACAAATCATCGACACACAACACAGCAGCGCCGGCACACCCCGCGCCCAGGATCGCGCCGGCCAGAACGTCGCTCGGGTAGTGAACGCCGTTATAAACGCGGGAGAAGGCAATCGTCGCGGCGAATGGCACCATAAAGCGCCAGCTTCGGCGGTAGAAAATGAAACAGACCATCGTGCCGGCAAACCAATTGGCCGCATGGGCGGAGGGCAGGCTGCCGCTGTTCGAGCAACCGATGAGACAGCGGGCGTCGGCCAAAGCAATACACGGCCGGGGCCGGCCCACGGCATGTTTGATCGTGTTGCAGACGAGCCCGTCGGTCAGCGCGATCCCGATGGCGAGGCAGAAGACGAACACGCGCCCGCGCCGCCCACCCTTCCAGAGGAGCAGAGCACCAATCGCCACCAATGCGGGCACGAACAAGCGCTGCCCCGCCAACTCCGGCATCAACCAATCAAGGACCGGGTTGACCAGCGACTGATTGACGAAGCGAAACAGCGCCGTGTCGATTGCTTGCAGCCAAGCCATGATATTCACAAGCCGTTAGTATGACCCGCGAACGGGGGTAGCAGCAAACCAAAAGGGGGCGGCCAAGGCTGTCGAGATGCCATGGGGCAGCCAGGTGCGGGCAAGATCGCTTCCGAGCGGCTGCAAATTCTGGGCCGGGTTCTCCTCACCAAAGATCTGTTGGAGCGCGGTTCGAGGGAAGGTCACAAATGAAAGGCGCGCTTGCCTTTGGACGCCGGTCATGGCTCACTTCCACCCAGGTTGCTTGAATTAATATCGTCGCATTATGGCCAAGTTTTATTCAGAACTGGATGAGTCCTTAAGGCGTTTCATCGCGGAACAGAAGGTGTTCTTCACCGCCACCGCGCCGGTCCAAGGACGCATCAACATCTCCCCCAAAGGAATGGACACCTTCCGGTGCCTGGATGCCCGAACGGTGTGTTATCTCGATCTCACCGGCAGCGGGAGTGAAGCCTCCGCGCATCTCATGGAGAACGGGCGCATGACCATCATGTTCTGCAGCTTCTCCGAGAAGCCGCTCATCCTCCGGCTGTACGGCAAGGGCAACGTAATCCGTCCCGGTGACCAGCGTTGGGCGGAGCTTTCCAGCGGGTTCGCATCCCTCCCGGGGCAACGGCACATCCTCCTCCTGAACATCGATTCCGCGCAAACCTCCTGCGGCTACGCCGTCCCGTTGCTGGAATTCAAGGAGGAAAGAAAAATGCTGTGCGATTGGGCTGACAAGAAAGGGCTGGCAGGCGTGCAACAATATCGGCGGGAAAAGAATGCCCGCAGTATCGACGGTTTGCCCACCGGTTTGGCGGAAGGCTAACGTTCCGCAGAACCCCGATTTCCAACCAAGCCGTCAGTGCCACGGCATCCGCAGTTCCTCAACCCGCCTCAACCAACAAACACATTGGGTGTCTTCCCCTCAAATAATCGGAGGCATGACCCCATCGAAGGGGTTCGTTACAGCCTATAGGTTGCTGTGGTCGTAGATGAGGGAATTGACTGTTGCCAGCTACCAAAGCAGAGGACCTCAACCCGGCGGTATCCCAACCGCAGGCCGCTCCAGCCAACGGATCAGGGCAGCTTATTCAACCAGTTCATTTGACGGTAGAACACGAGATTTTATTTATGATGAGGAGTGTCAAGCACCTGCACGGTTACAGACTCGACGGCCTGGACGGGCAAATCGGCCATGTGAAGGGATTCTACTTTGATGATAAGAATTGGGTGGTCCGTTACCTCGTCGTGGACACCGGGCCCTGGCTGCCCGGACGCAAGGTGTTGATTTCACCCTACGCACTCGGCAGCATTTATCATTGCGGAAAACTGCTCGAAGTCAAATTGACGCGGGAGAAGGTGCGGAACAGCCCCGCCATTGAAACCGACCTGCCCATCGCCCGCCAACATGAGGAGGATTATTATCGTTATTACGATTGGCCGGTTTATTGGGGAGGACCTGGGATCTGGGGCCTCGGCCCCATGCCCGTGATCCCGTTCCAGTACGACCGTCCGCCCGAACCCCAAGCGCCTCCAACAATGCCCCAGGACTCACGCCTCCGCAGCACGCAGGAAGTGACCGGTTATACCATCCGGGCGTTGGACGGGAAAATTGGTCACGTGGAAGATTTTCTGGTGGATGATTCAAGTTGGGCGGTTTGCTTCCTGGTGGTAACCACCGGGTCTTGGTGGTCCGGCAGGGATGCCGCCATTCCGCCGCAGTCCATTATCTGCATAAGCTCGGAAGAGACGAAGGTTTTTGTCAACCTGACCCGTGATGCCGTTTAACACGCGCCGGATTACCAGCACGCGGGAGCGAGCCCCGGTGATCACGACCCGCATCTTCGGGCAGGCAACTCTTGATCACCGGAGCCGAGCGTTCCTCCATGAAACGATCCGACCTTTTGCGTTCGTCATCCCAGGATCACGCTCACCTGGACGCGCCAATCTTTCGCTCATTTTTTATGAATTATTCTGAAACGAAAATCGGGCGTTGGTGTCTCTATTGCTGGAACGAACCGCGTGAGGTAAAACGCCGCCACTTCGGTTGGCTGAACCGTGGAACGCAACATTCATCAATGCACCTCTGCCTGACGGGCCCTCATCACTGAGGGCCCCTTCTTTTTTGGCCACCAAATCAGGCAGCACCCGGAGGCTCGGAAGCCGGCCTCAGGAACTGCTTCCGTCAGGGCAGATGCACTGCGCGATAGAAGCGCAACGGAAAACTCCCCGTATTCGTGTCGAAGAAGCTGAAGGGCGCAGCGTTAGTCTGGAGCCAAACCCAGTTCGTCAGGTTGGTGGAACCCTGCACGGCATAGTTATGACCAGGCACGCCCGCAATGCTTAACTGGAACTGGTTGCCCGAATAGGTGGAGGAACTGAGGGTGGCCGCCGCTGTCGCATAGACTGACATTACGGCATTGCTGCTGACCACCAGGCCGGCGATGTTGGTCACCACCACGCGATAGCTTCCAGCCTGATTCGCGGCCACGTTGGTCAAAGTCAGCGTGGCATTGGTCGCGGCCGGGAGGTTGGTGTTGGCCAACTGCCACTGATAACTGAAGGGCGCGGTGCCAGTTGCGGTCATGTTGAAAGTGGCGTTGGCACCGGCAACCACGTTCGTGTCCTGAGGTTCGGCGGTGATCGTTGGCGCAACGCCAGAGGGTATCGCCGTGCCGAAGATTGTCACCATGTCGTAGCGAACCGTCCCCGCGGTGCCATAAGCGGAAGCGCTGGTGGTGACGTAATTTGCATTCGCCGAACCAATCGCGGTACTCTCAAATTCCGACACGATCCGAAAAGCGAAATTCGTATTGTTATCCACGCCCGGCAATGCGGACAGGTTGTTTGTCTTGGTTTCGAAAGAGCCGTTACCACCCATGGTGATCAGGTTGTAATCAATAAAGCTCGTGCCGTTGGTGGTGTATTGCAGTCGAAAATACTTGCTGGCCGTTGGACTGAGCCGCTGATCCCAGCTCAGCGCGATGTTCTGGTATCCCAGCGTGCTGACTTTGTAGAGCACACCAGCCGTTTTGTTGCTCACGGCGGCGGCGGGATAATTCTGGGTATTCCAACCGAAGTTTGTGGCGTTGGTGTCCGAAGCGCTGCCCCCGGCCACATAGACGGCAGGAGTGGCGCCGCTCAAATTCAACAGCGAAATCGTTCCCGCCCCCTTGGAAGGCAGCGGGTTCAGCGCCGAGGTATTCGTGTTATTGAAAGTCCATTGGGTAACGATGCCCGCCGGACTGGCTCCCCCGGTCACCGCCAGTACGCCATTGGAACTGAGCGTGGAGCCGAAGGCGTTGGTCACGCCTACAGCGTAATTACCCACGTTGCCACCTTGGGCGTTGAGCAGCGTGTAACTGGTCGTCGTCGCGCCGGGGATATCCGAGCCGTTGAACTTCCATTGGTAGGCCAGCGGAGCGGTCCCGGTGGCGATGACGGTGAAACCCGCGCTCTGGCCGACATTGACGGTGAGGTTCTGCGGCTGCGCCGAGATGCCCGGGGCTGTGCCCACGTTCAAGAAGGCGTTGGAACTTGTCGCCAAGCCGTAATTGTTGGTGACGATCACCGAATAATTGCCCACATCGCCTGCCTGAACGTTGGTTCGGGTGTAGCTGCTCAGACTCGCTCCGGGAAGGTTCGTTCCCGCGAGCTGCCATTGGTAACTGAACGGTACAGACCCCGACACGGAAATCTGGAAGGTGGCATTCAGGCCCACCGCAACATTCTGACTCAGGGGTTGGGTCGTGATCGTCGGCGCGCCGACAGAATTGTTCACCGTAAAGCTGCTGGAACTGATGGCTGTGCCGCTGGGGGTGGTGATGCTGATCTGACCGGAGGTGGCGTTGACGGGAACCGTGGCGCTGATCTGCGTGGCCGAGTCCACAATGAAGGAGCTGTTCAGGCCATGGAACGCGACCGCCGAAGCTGAAGCAAAATTCGTCCCGGTAATCACAACA
>JAQGOT010000470.1 GCA_028293465.1 Pedosphaera sp.
CAGGTTCGAAAAATCCGGCCGGGTTTTTCTGGACGCGGGAATGAATCCGATGCGCGCCGAATGGTTCAACTGGATTGGCGACGCTACCTTGGACTTGGAGTACGAAGGTCCTGAAGTTCCGAGACAAAAAGTGGCGGCCTCGGTCATGTGGCATGATCCGGCTGGAGAAACCAATCACAATCAAGGCGATTTGAAACCGGGTGTTCATTATGCGGCTTACGAGGGAAATGGCTGGCGCGTTTTGCCCGATTTTTCACGGCTCACCACGGTTGCGGAAGGTGTTGCGACCAATTTTAGCGTGACCTATCGGACGCGTGAGGAAAACTGCGGATTGGCCTTCAATGGATTCATCCAGATCGGTCATCCGGGCGTTTACACGTTTTATTTAACTTCGGATGATGGCGCGCGGCTCTATACGGGAAAACCGTCTGTCTCTTGCGAGGTCATCGCGCCGCCTGCGCGAGCCATGCTTGCGCCCGAAGGTTTTGAACAGGCCATGGCGGACCGGGGCGGCCACCCCTGGATTGAGATAGAGGGCGAAGTGGCATTTGTCAGCCAGAACCTGCGGAGTCTGGAAATTGAGATGTCTGTTGGAGGCCACCATGTGCCCGTCACGGTGGTCGAGGGAATGGAGTTGTTCTCCACCAACCTGCTTCACCGATGGATTCGCGTGGGTGGGATTTGCGAATTCTCGCGCGATCCAGAGGCCAAAAAATTGGCTGGCATTTTTGTGCCAGGTGCACAGCAGGTGAAAATCTACAGTTCCGCAGAAGGCGCCCGGGATTACTCCTCAAACGAGCTGCTGAGGACAGCAGCGCAGGTGCGGCGCTTGAAACCGGAGGAGGCCGGCAAGCATATCCCATCAAAAATCCGTGGCGTTGTCATTTATGCCACGTCAACGGCAGTCGTTTTGCAGGATTCGAGTGGCGGGGTTTTCATCAGTTCTCGCGTCGGCGGTTGGGCTGAGCAGCCGGGTCTCGGAGAGCTTTGGGAAATCGAAGGCACGACCGATCCGGGAGATTTTTCGCCCGTCATCACTGCCGACGCGGCAAAGTTTTTGGGAGACGTGGCGTTCCCGGAACCGATCCGGCCCACGCGGGACCAGTTGATGAATGGAAACCTGGACGCCGAATATGTCGAACTTCACGGCGTCCTTACCGCGGTTTCAAAGGCGGAGCTAACTTTGCTGACGTCGGACGGAAAAGTCACCGTGGTCGGAATCAACGATCGGCCGTTGCCGAAGTTGCCAACGCCAGTCCCGGGAGGCGGTTCGCTCGTGGGCAGCGTGGTGCGGATACGGGGTTGTGCCGCAACGCTCGTGGACTTGCAAACACGACAGGTCACCCCGGGGAAGATTTTTTTGTATCCAGCGTTGGTGGAAGTGGAGGATGCGCCGCCGTCGGATCCATTCGTGCTTCCGACAAGAAAGGCATCGGATCTGATGTGGTTCGACGCACGTGCCAGCGCGCTGCAACGAACCAAGGTGGCCGGCCAGATCATCTATGCGTTACCGGGCCAGTATTTCATTTTGGACGGCGGAACTGGTTTTCGAGTTTTGGCGAATGACGCGCCGTCATTACGAACGGGCGACATGATCGAAGCCGTGGGTTTTCCAAAGCTGGGCGGTCCATCACCAGTGCTACAGGCGGCCCAAATCCGGAAAACCGGGCACGCGGTTCTGCCTGATCCGGTTCAAGTCAACTCCGAAAGATTGCTCGAACGCAACCGCGATTCAACATTGGTTCAGGTCGAGGCGTTGCTGATCAGCGATACCGTCCATCAGGACGAACAAGTGTTGGAACTGCAAAAAGGCCCTCAGCATTTTGTGGCGAGATTGAAGTCGGACCCGCGAACATGGACGTTGCTGCCTGCCGGCTGCCGGCTGCAATTGACCGGAGTTTATGCGAGTGCAGACGAAGACCAAGACAATGTCGGCGCAACCCTCGCCCCGTTTGAATTGTTGCTGAATAGCTCCGCCAGCATCGTTGTGCTGCAGCAACCGCCGTGGTGGACGATCCGGCGCGCCATCACCGCCATGGCGGCACTGGCTGGCGCGCTGGGTGTCACCTTCATCTGGGTCGCACTGCTGCGGCGGAAGGTTGAAGAACGGACCGCACAGCTCAAGCAAGAGATCGAAGAACGGCAGCTCGTGGAACAACACCACGCCGTCGAGCAAGAGCGCTCCCGCGTGGCCCAGAATCTTCACGATGAACTTGGCGCCGGTCTGACCGAGGTCAGCATGCTGGGCTCGTTGGCGAATACCCCCGCCATCCCGCCGGAAACCAAGGAACGCTATCTGAATCAGCTCACGCAGACGGCCCGTTCCTTGGTCACCTCATTGGATGAAATTGTCTGGGCGGTCAATCCGCACTACGATTCGGCGGCTTCGCTGGCGAGCTATTTTTCGCTTTTCGCGGAATCGTTTTTGAACCTGGCCGGGATCGCCTGCCGGCTGCGGGTGGTGGACGACATTCCCGAATACCCGTTGGACTCAAAGCTGCGCCACGGAATTTTTTGCGCCTTCAAGGAGGCGCTCAACAATGTCATCCGCCATTCGGGCGCGACTGAGGTGCAACTGGTTTTTGAAGTGGTCGGAGAGCAACTGGTGCTCTCGGTCATTGACAACGGACGCGGTTTTGAGTTTGTTAGCGGTTCCCCGGGCAAGGACGGTCTGATTGGCCTTTGCCAGCGGATGCAGCAGCTCGGCGGGGATTGTCAAATCGCCAGCCAGCCCGGGCACGGCACGAAAGTCGAATTTCACCTGCCCTTGAGCGGAGTTCAAAATGGTCAAAGTCGCAATTGTTGAGGATAACAAGATCACGCGTGAAAGTCTGGAGACGATCGTTAATTTGTCGCCCGACTATCGGTGCGTCTGCGTCTGCGAAACGGCGGAAGAAGCGTTGCGTCTCATTCCGAAGCACCAACCGGAGGTGGTCTTGATGGACATCCAGCTTCCCAATATGTCCGGGGTTGAATGTGTGGCCCGGCTCAAGGAACAACTTCCTTCCGTGCAGGTCATCATGGTGACGGTGTATCAAGACCCGGACCGCATCTTTCGCGCTCTCCGCGCCGGCGCCTCTGGTTACCTCCTGAAACGGGCAACGCCCGAAAAGGTGTTGAACGCCATCCGGGACGTGCAACAAGGTGGGGTGCCCATGAGCGCGGAAATCGCGCGCAAAGTCATCAAGCACTTTCAGACCCAGCCGGTCGCCACCGCCGAGGTGGAGAAACTCTCCCCGCGCGAACGCGAAATTCTTGATCTGGTCGCCCCTGGTTTTTCCAACAAGGAAATCGCGGACCGACTAAACATCAGTGTCGAGTCCATCCGCTGGCATCTCAAGAACATCTACCACAAGCTCCACGTCCATTCGCGAACCGAAGCGGCCTCCAAGATCCGTCCGCCCGTCTGACGAACGGGCCGGTTTTCCTGCCAACCCGCGACGATATCGGTTTTTCTTTGTCCGCTGTCACTGCGCCGATCCGAAGGCGATTCATGGCCGCTGTTTTTTCTTGGGGGGGATGACGAGGGATTTTTAGGTGGTGCTGCGTCACCCCCACCCTCTTGGGGGGCTATTACTGGCTGTCCGAAAATGCATAATCTTCATATCCATGAGCACTCGGACACAGGCCAATATGAATTCCAGACTTGGGCGGAGCCGGGCTGGCACGAATGACAGGCTGTTGACGTTCCACTCACTTTGCCACCTCTCTCAACCCAAAAACCCCACCCCAAATTAACGCAAACCCGGCACACATCGGAAACATACCTATGCAACTAAAAATTAAACAGACTCTCCAAACTGCGGCTCTCCTTGTGCTTTCGCTGTTGGTCACTACAACCGCTTTTAGTCAAACTGCGGGCGTCATTGGCGTCAAATTTGGATTCACCGGCGGATATTCCTCGACCATTAATCTTGGCCCAACGGATCAAGCTGGTGTTGTGGCCGTCACCAATTGGAACAATCTGCTGGCCAACGTCCTGGCACCCCAAGGCAACCCCGAAAGGGCGGCAGCGATAAACGTCACTTGGAACATACCTCAGGATAGCGCCGGCAATGCCCTTTCCGGCGTTACGTTGACTCCCGACGGCTTTAACGACGGCTGGAACAGTGGAGGCACGGCATGCGCAAACGGGCGGTTGTTGTTTAATTGTTGGAAATTCAATGCTGGCAACGGATTGATTGACGGAGGGGGTAGGAGTTATGCCGAGTTCACAATCGCCAATCTCCCGGGCAGCGCATACGATTTGCATGTCTATATTAATGACAACAATGGCAACTACTGGGGCAATATTCAGGCCAATTCAGTAATTGCCATCGGCAGCGATATTGATAGCGATGGTTTCAACGGGGCCAGTTCTGATCCTTGCAGTCTGGGCACACCCTTGCATACCGCTGCCGGTTTTGGAAACGCGGCTAATTACGTGAAGCTACCAGCCGTGGCGACCACTTCCGGCGGTGTAATTACGGTTACAGTAGTCATGCTCGGTGGTGGTGATTTTGGTGTTTCCGGGGTTGAATTGGTTCCCGCGGCGGACCTTGTTTTGAAGCGGGATACTTTGCCTAATTACGCCGAGACAGTCGTTGGCGATCAGGTCGTCTTCTCGGCGGCTTTCAGCAATTCTCCAGCAGTCAATCTTCAATGGCAGGACGTCAATGGTGGGGTGACCAATTACATCAACACCGGGGTGGTAAATGTGACAAATAACGGAGTCGTGACCTCGACGTTGACGCTCAATAACGTGCAACTGACCAATTCCGGTTCCTACCGGCTAAAAGCAATCAATACGACCAACAGCTCGGATATTGCCTATAGCTCGGATGCCCCGCTCGTGGTTGGCAACTCGCCGGCACCAGTGAACAACATCATTGTGAATTATTCCGGCCAAACCGGCGGGAATTTCTATCCCGCTTGGACCATAAACACAAACATCGACTTGATTTATGGGTTCGTTAACGGATCCCCTCAAACTCCAGGACAATTTGTTCCCGGGGCGGGCAATTATGGTTTAGGTCAAACCTACGGCGATCCGACCATCCTATCTGACGGCGGCCTCGGCGATATTAAATCCGCCCTGGTGAGTTGCGGCCCGGGCGACAGCGCCGGTCAATCGATGACTTACACACTGGATACGAGTTCTGCAACCAGCGGTTTTGATCTGACCAATATTACCGTTTACGGTGGCTGGACTGACGGGGGGCGAGACGAACAGAAATATCAGGTCTTGTATTCTACCGTGGTAGACCCCGCCAACTTCGTTCCGCTTTCGCTTGTCGATTACAACCCTACGGATCCGAGCGGGGCATCGTGCGCCACCCGCACGACGCTCATTCCAGCGACCGGCGCACTGGCTTACAATGTGTATGCCGTGCAGTTTAACTTCAACACGGCAGTGTGGCCCAAGAACGGTTGGGAAGGTTACTCCGAAATCTCGATCAACGGCACGCCGTCAACAGGCATCAGGCCTACTTTGACCCTGGATATCAGGCCGCTCACGGCTGAAGATGTGGTGGGCAGCACGTTGAACCTCACGGCAAGCTTCACTGGGGCGGTCGGCGTGCAATGGCAGAAAAACGGGACGAATATTCCTGGAGCCACGAGCCAGACGCTGATATTGAACAACCTGCAGCTTACGGATACTGCCACAAATGGCGGCTACAGGCTGGTGGCTTCGAACGCGGCGGGCACCACGACGACCCGTGGATGCGCGGTCATCGTTGACCCCGCCCCGGCCGCGGCCAAGAATGTCGTCACGGCTTACGCTTTCCAGTCCTCCGATCAACGCAGCTTCAGCCCCACTTGGGATACGTCAGCACTAACCTCGAGTTTAATTTACGGCACAACCCCCAGCGATTCCGGCATCGGCGACTTCACAGGAGCGTTCGATGCTGTGATTGCAGGTGGACCATCGGTTCTGACGGACGGCACTTTTGGAACAA
>JAQGOT010000479.1 GCA_028293465.1 Pedosphaera sp.
GCAATGGCTGGCTTTGCGGCGGCAGTTCCTTAAACCGTTGCTGGTGGTCGTGGTGGTTGAATTAATCTTGATGCGAACGGCCATGCGATTCTCCATGGGAAACAACCAGGAACTGCCCATCACTTTGACCCTCGCCACTTTGATGCTGGTCGCCGACCTGATCGCCTTGGTTTGGGTTGCGATGTGGGCGGCCCTCAGCGCCAAGAGTCAGAATCGGGCGACCATGATCACGCTTTCACGCATCTTGATTCTGCCATGGGCTTTGTTCGGAGTCGTTTTGGTGCTCGCGAACTTGTACGCGGAGCTGTGGTCCACCACCGGATGGTTGCCCGGGTGGAAGTTCCGGCTTTGGTGGTGGTTCGGGCTGGGGATTTTAGCCGATGTGGTGTTTGGGCTGGTGGCTCGACGGCAACTGCTGAGTCGTTTCCGTCAGATCGCCACGCAACGGTTTTCTCCGCTGCCATCGCGGGAGGAACGGCGGTTGGCTCGGGACCGAGCCAAGGCTAAGGCATTGATGGTTACCCAGTCCTCAAGACTGGGCGAGGCAACCGGGCAGCCAGCGCCAAGGAACTTGATGAGGAGAAAGGCGGTGATGATTGGCGCGACCCTTGTGATGCTCGCCGGCTGCATTCTTTTCATCCTTGAAAGGTCGAAACCTAGGTTTCCTCCGCCCGTGGTGGTGTCGATAACGCAGAGCAATGCGCCCCTTCGTGTATTTCCCGGGGCGGGAATCTTTCTCGTTCTTCCGGATGGCTCGCTTTGGCGCTGGGGCCAAACGGGAGGACCGCAATTCCCGAGAGCAATCGTGCCCGAGCAGGTTGGGACCAATCGCGATTGGACTCAAGCGGTTGCCGCCGGTCGTCATTGTGTCGGACTACGCAAGGATGGAACGCTCTGGGAGTGGGGAGGGGCAATCGCAACTCCAGGCAGATACGGACAGGTACGGATGGCCGCAGATCCGGAGCAGGTGGATCCGGGATACGATTGGATCCAAGCCAGCACTGGTGGTGGACACTCCGTTGCGCTCAAAAAAGATGGGACACTTTGGGCGTGGGGTGACAACTCAGTGGGTCAATTGGGCAACGGTCCTGGTCCAAACCCGACCAATCTGGTGCAAGTCGGTGTCGATCGAGATTGGTCTGCGGTAAGCTGCCAAGGGACCTTTACGACAGGGTTGCGAACCAATGGGACGCTTTGGGTGTGGGGCAGGGTCTATGCTTTCGGGAACGGTCTGCCAACGATGAAAAATGTTCCCACACCGACCCAAGTCTGCCGCGAAACCAATTGGTCGAGTCTGACTCCCGGCTTCGGTGCGCTGGAGTGGAACCGGTCGGGTGAATTGTGGCGGTTGATGGAGCCGAGACCCCCGGGTGCGCAGGAAACGGTGGCTTCGACCGGCCAGTTGATGGTTTCAAACTCGATGCCTGATCACGTTGCTTTTGCGTTTGGTGGCAAGTGGAGCCTTTACCAAGTGCGCTCCGATTGCACGCTTTGGGAGAGCTCTTATCTGACAGGGTTCATGGCCGCTGCCCCCACGGGTGCGTGGCGGCAGGTTGGGAAGCGTTCCGACTGGGTTTCCATCTGGGGTAATGGAGGCACGGCGTTGGGATTGACTGCGGATGGCACGGTTTGGACGTGGGGATTTGACCAAGGCAAGGAGGCAGGCGCCGATTTCGCTTTCAAACTTAAGCGTCTTCAAGCCCGGGTTATGGCGATGTTTGGAAGTGCCCCGGGAAGCACGGGGTTTTCATCAACCCCGCCTTATCCGAAGGAACCTCGACCGCTGATGCGGTTGGTGCATGCATCAGAAGATCCAAACGGTAAGTGAGCGCAAGTGCCGCGAAGAAGGGAGTCAGGGCATCGGATCAAGTCGAGACAGAATGGCGAGAATGGTCAAGAGAGCGTTACCCTCAAGGCGGTTGTTTACGTAAATGAATAATTTGCGTCCGGTGCTGCTGGATAAAATTTCCTTGATGAGGCCGGCGGCGGCGACGCGGGCCTCCTCATACGGTTCTTTGACACGATTGTAAGGCTGGAAGAGGTCAACGGCCTGCTGATATTTGCGTCCCGGTTTAAGCAGCAGGCGCGCACCGGAAAATGCGGGATTGGTGAGGCTGCCGGGCATCGCGAGTTGGTCTGTGACGGAGGGCATTTCACCCCAACTATTGTAGATATGCGCGACGCCGTGCCGGGCAAGCATGGCGAAGTAATCGGGATGCAGAAAGTTTTGGTTGCGGATTTCCACGCCGTAGGACCATTGCTTGGGGAGTTGGCCGAGAAACCGGTCGAGAGCAGCGACGAAATCACGGCCGCGCGCGAAGTCCGCCGGGTAAAAATGCGAGAACTCAAGGATGAGCAAGCCAATTTGATTCTGGAACGGTTCGCACGGGGAGAGAAAAGCGGAGGTAAAGAGGTCAGCGTTTAGAAAGTTGGTGTTGAGCTTGCCGGCGCGATGGCCAAAGCGGGGCAGGTTGGAGAAATTTTTGATGGTGATATCATCGGTCACTTTGAAGGTGAATTTGAAATCGGACGGCACCTGCGAGATGAGGCCCTGAAGGTGGCGAGCATCAGGGAACTTGTAATAAGCCGCATCAACACACACGGTCTTGAAGACTTCCGCATACTCGGTCAGGCAGAGCCGGTCGAACCTGGTTTCCGAGAACTTGCCGTGCCAGACATAGCGATCCTCTTGGTAGAGCAGGCCCCGCCAGCCCGGGTATTTCCACGAGGAGGTGCCGATGAAAACACCATGCTCCGCCAGTTCAGCCGCGCCTTGCCGGAGTCGGGCGAGATCAAGAGCCATGGGATGAGAAGTCTCATTCACCAGCGAAAGTTCACCCGCCGGCTCAACGGATTCAAGGAGTTTTGCCAATGGGAAATTGGGCGACCACCCCAGGCAACGGGCGGCATTGAATTACCGGCTCCGGCTCCGGCTGCGTTCCCGGATCGCCTTGGTCCGCTTCTGGTGTTGATAGACCTCCTTCATTGAGCGGAGGGAGTGGCGGGTGCGGCGGTACCAGCGGCTGATCGGATTAGAGATTGAACCTCTGGCATGCTTGCCCATTCTGCGGCGGGCGCGTTTGCGGCGATAAGAATCGAAGGCCAAAATGAGCAGGAAAGCGACCGCCAGTCCGATCGCGACACAAAGCAACACCTTGTTATCGATGCCGGAAATATACTGTATGCCGTCTTCCATGTTGCGATTTGAATCTTATCGTTGGGAACTCGAAAAGTGGCCAGCCATTATGAAACGCAGAAAGGCCGGCGCTCTGACGATGCCGGCCTTGGTTTCGACGGAAAACGAATGTGCATTTCTTGTGCGTCAAATCGCAGGGCTTGTCAATGACTATCGTTAGTGGAGCCAGCATTTTCAACCGTCCCCAGGCGGCGCTTGCCAGTCAGTTTGAAAACCGCTAAATTTAGACTGATTTTGGAAGGGCGGAGAATCGCTCCTGGCGCAAGCCGGGGGAGGAAAGTCCGAACTCCACAGGGCGCGATGCCGCGTAACCCCGGTCGCGAGGCCGGGGATATATTCGGGAGGAAAGCTGAAAGGCTTTTCGACGGAAAGTGCCACAGAAAATTAAACCGCCAACGGCTTCGGCCGGTGGTAAGGGTGAAAAGGTGGGGTAAGA
>JAQGOT010000496.1 GCA_028293465.1 Pedosphaera sp.
CCAGTCCCGCGACTCCCAGGTCAGCCTCGGCTCCGGCGTCATCATGGATGAAGAAGGCTACGTGCTCACCAACGACCACGTGGTCCAGCGCGCCAGCAAGATCTGGGTCAAGGTCCACACCAACGACACCCCGTACGAAGCCAAACTGATCGCCAGCAATCCCAAGAGCGACGTGGCGTTGCTCAAAATCCAGGCGCGGCCGGGCGATCGTTTTACCGCGGTGCGCTTTGCCAAGGATGACGATCTGTTGCTGGGCGAAACCGTGCTCTCGTTGGGCAATCCCTTCGGTCTGGGCGGTTCCGTAAGCCGCGGCATTTTGAGTTCCAAAAACCGGGTCGTGCCCAAGGAAGCCGATCAATTGGATTGGCCGAACTGGCTCCAAACCGACGCCTCCATCAACCCCGGCAACAGCGGCGGACCATTGGTCAACCTGCGGGGCGAGCTCATCGGCTTGAACGTGGCGATCCTTTCCCAAGCTCAAGGCATCGGTTTCGCGATTCCCATCCGCCAGGTCAGCGAAGCGCTCTCCGGCATTTTCACCCCCGAGACCTCCGGCAAGGCGCTCTGGTTCGGCGCGCACGTCAAGGTGGGCCCGGCTCCCATCACCGTCACCACCGTCCAACCTCAAAGCCCGGCGGACCGCGCGGGCCTCAAGCCGGGCGACCAGATTCTCAAGGTCAACACCCGGGCTCCCAGAGGCTTCATTAATTTCAACGAAATGCTGGTCAACCAACCGCGACCAGAGGTAACCCTCACCATTCTGCACCAGGGCGAGTCCCGCGATGTGACCGTCCAGATGGTCCCGGAAAAAAGCTTTTTCAATGCAGACCTCATCCAACAACGCCTGGGCGTGCAACTGCAGGAAATCACCCCCCAGCTTGCCCGCGCCTTCGGTTTGAATTCAACCGATGGTTTCATCGTGGCAGGAGTGGATCGCAATGCGACCGAAGCCCAGGAATTGCAACCCGGCTATCTGGTCACCGGCATCGACGGCCAAACTCCCGCTGACCTCACTGCGGCGGCGAAGATGTTGTATGGCAAAAAGAAAGGGGAAAGAGTTCAACTCAACGTGGTGGCCCAGCAGCGGCGCGGCAGCTTTGTTTCCTATCGCCAGGGGAGCGTGGAACTGCCCGTGCGATAACGAGAATTTTTGTTGGCTCAATGGCTCACATTGTGACTAGACTCCCCTTTGCAAGGCATCATGAGTGACGGACTAATGATTGAAGTCTCCAACTTGACCAAGCGCTATGCCGGCCACACCGCTGTGTCCGGCATCTCGTTCACGGTCGAGCGCGGGGAGATTGTCGGCTTGCTCGGCAGCAACGGCGCCGGCAAAAGCACGACCATGCGCATCCTTTCCTGTTACATGCCGGCCACTTCCGGCACCGTGCGCGTCGCGGGCTATGACGTTTTCACCCAGGCGGATGAAGTCCGCCGCCGCATTGGTTACATGCCCGAGAACAATCCGCTCCACCCCGAAATGCGGGTGCGCGAATACTTGAAGTTTCGCGCCCGCCTGAAAGGCCTGGGCTGGCGTCGCTCCCGTGAGCGCGTGGATGTGGTCCTTGAGCAATGTGCCCTCACGGATGTCAGCCGCAAAATCATCGGCAATCTTTCAAAAGGCTACAAACAACGGGTGGGGCTGGCCGATGCCCTGGTTCACGAACCGGAGCTCATCATCCTGGACGAGCCCACTATCGGCCTCGATCCCCGGCAAATCCGTTCCGTCCGCCAGCTCATCAAGGATCTCGCCCGCACCCACACCGTCCTGATCTCAACGCATATTTTGTCCGAGGTGGAAATCACCTGCAGCCGGGTCCTCATCCTCCACGAAGGTAAAATTTTGGCGGCGGACACCCCGGACAACCTGCAGAAGCTCATGGGCGACCATGGGCAGGTGGTGGCGGAAATTTCCGCGCCCCTGGCCGAACTTCAGGATTGCTGGGAACAGATGGCGGAGGTTGCGCATTTTGACCTCTCCCCCGCCGAAGGTGATTACCAGCGTTGCGCGCTCACGCCGCAGAATGGCGCCGACCTGCGGCCGTTGATATTTGCAGTGGCGCGCGAACGCGGTTGGCAATTGCGGGAATTAACCCGCAGCCGGCCTTCGCTGGAAGATATCTATGTGCGCGTGATCCGCCCCAACGGGGAGGAGGAAATCTGATGCAAGCCTATTGGACGCTCACCCGGCGCGAGCTTGCCGGCTTCTTCGTTTCCCTCACGGGTTATGTTATTATTGCCGGCGCGGTTTTTCTGATGGGCGCGAGTTTTGTGCTGATGCTGAACAATCTGCAGGCCGAGCCCACGCCTGAACCGGTCACCCAGATGTTTTTTGCCACCCCCTTCTTCTGGCTGATCCTGCTCCTCGCCGCGCCGGTGATTACGATGCGGCTCTTTGCATTGGAAAAATATTCCGGCACCTTCGAAACGTTGATGACCACTCCGGTCAGCGATCTGCAGGTGGTGCTCGCCAAATTCACCGCGGCCATGGTTTTTTACCTCCTGCTCTGGCTGCCGCTGCTGGGCTACATTCTCATCCTGCGCCATTACATCAAGGACCCCAACGCGCTGGATTGGGGTTTGATTGGCGGCACTTTCCTGGGCCTGACCCTGCTCGGCGGACTGTTCATGTCCCTCGGCTCGTTCGCCTCCGCGCTGACCCGCAATCAAATCATCGCCGCCATGATCAGCTTCACGCTGGGCTTCACCTTCTTTCTGTTGAGTTTTCTGCCCCGCAACCTGCCCAAGACCGCCGGTTGGCCGGCCACGGTTTTTTCCTTTTTCGCGCTGGCCGACCACATGAATGACTTCGCGAGCGGCCTGGTGGACATGCGGTACATCGTGTTCTACGTCAGCTTAACCATTATGTTCCTCTTCCTGACCCTGCGCGTGGTGGAGAGCCGCCGCTGGAAATAACATGGCAAGCGAACCCCCCCGCCCCACCAGCTTTTCGGTTCGCCGAAAGTGGGCCATTCTATGTTCGGTGTTTCTTTCCACTGTGGCGGTGATTGCGCTGGTGGGTATGGCCAATTACCTGAGCTCGCGTTACCTCTCCCCCCTGCGCTTCAACTGGAGTGACCAGACGCGGAAACCGCTCGCCCCTCAGACCCTCGGTCTGCTCCGGACGCTTACCAATCAGGTCAAGGTCGTGATCTATTACGACAAGAACGCCGAAATCTATGGTTCGATTTCGTCCCTGCTGAACGAGTTTCGGCTGATCAATCCCAAGATTTCCGTGGAGCGGGTGGATTACGAGCGCGACGCTGCCGCCGCAAAAACCGTCAAAGACACCTATAAACTCGGTTCTGCCGACGCCAAGGATTTGGTGATCTTTGATTGTGGTGGCCGCGTCAAGATCATACCCGGCAAGGCGCTCGGAGATTACGCGATGGAACCGGTGGCCAATGTCGATCCAGAGGACAAGGAACGAAACTTTCGTCGCAGCCTGAAATCGTTCCGGGGCGAGTCCATTTTCGCCGTCGCTCTGTTGAGCGTCACGACCGGCCGGCCGCTCAAGGCTTGCTTCCTGCAAGGCCACGGTGAGCACAATCCTGAATCGCAGGACAAGCCCGGTTACTCCAAGTTCAACCTGCTCCTGCACCAGAATTTTATCCAGACCGAGCCGCTCCAGTTGCTCGGCACCAACCTGGTGCCCGTCGATGGCAACCTGCTCATCATCGCCGGCCCGCAGCGAAAGCTGCCAGATATCGAATTGGGCAAGATCAAACCGTACCTCGACCAGGGCGGACGGCTGATGGTGCTCTTCAATACCAACAGCACGGGCGAAATCAACAAAACGGGACTGGAACCGATCCTCGCGGATTGGGGCGTCGAGGTGGGCAGGAACCGGATTA
>JAQGOT010000538.1 GCA_028293465.1 Pedosphaera sp.
AAGAACCCAACCGTGGCGAACGCCATTTTAGGAACAGTTCCCGCGTGATCGAGGGATCGGGTGGGACTTCCTCACCTTCAGACTCTTCACCAAGGGAATCTGCATTGCCATCCATGGCACCTCACGCCTTCGCGTAAACCTCCGCACCCTTCTCCACAAACTCCTTCGACTTCTCCGCCATCCCTTTCTTCAACGCCTCTTCCTCGGCAAGCCCCTGCTCCGCCGCATATTTCCGTACATCCTCCGTGATCTTCATCGAGCAGAAATGCGGCCCGCACATCGAACAGAAATGAGCCGCCTTGGCGCCCTCCTGCGGCAGGGTTTCGTCGTGAAATTCGCGGGCGGTCTCGGGGTCGAGGCTCAAATTGAACTGATCTTCCCAGCGGAATTCAAAACGCGACTTGCTCAACGCGTTGTCGCGGTATTGCGCGCCCGGATGCCCCTTGGCCAGGTCCGCAGCATGGGCGGCGATCTTGTATGCGATGACCCCATCCTTCACATCCTTCTTGTTCGGCAGGCCGAGATGTTCCTTCGGCGTGACGTAGCAAAGCATCGCGCAGCCATACCAACCGATCATCGCCGCGCCAATCGCGCTCGTGATGTGATCGTAGCCCGGCGCAATGTCCGTCGTGAGCGGCCCGAGCGTGTAAAACGGCGCTTCGTGGCACCATTCCAGTTGTTTGGTCATGTTCTCCTGGATCATGTGCATCGGCACGTGGCCGGGGCCTTCGTTCATCACCTGCACGCCATGCTTCCACGCGCGCTCGGTGAGTTCACCCTGCGTCTTCAACTCGGCAAACTGCGCCTCATCATTCGCGTCCGCGATTGATCCCGGACGCAACCCGTCCCCGATGCTGAAGCTGACATCGTAAGCCGCCATGATCTCGCAAATGTCATCCCAACGCGTGTAGAGAAAACTCTCCTGATGATGCGCCAGGCACCACTTGGCCATGATGCTTCCGCCGCGTGAAACAATGCCCGTCGCCCGCCGCGCGGTCATCGGGATATAACGCAGCAACACCCCGGCATGGATCGTGAAGTAATCCACCCCCTGTTCGCATTGTTCGATGAGCGTGTCGCGATAAATCTCCCAGGTCAAATCCTCCGCCTTGCCGCCGGTCTTCTCCAGCGCCTGGTAAATCGGCACCGTGCCAATCGGGACCGGTGAGTTGCGCAGGATCCATTCACGCGTGGCATGAATGTTCTTCCCTGTCGAAAGATCCATCACCGTGTCCGCGCCCCACTTAGTGGACCAGCGCATCTTCTCCACTTCCTCCTCAATGCTCGAAGCCACGGCCGAATTGCCGATGTTGGCATTGATCTTCACCAGGAAATTCCGGCCGATGATCATCGGCTCCAGTTCGGGATGGTTGATGTTGGACGGGATGATGGCCCGGCCTCGCGCCACTTCATCACGGACAAATTCCGGCGTGATGTGCTTCGGAATGCTCGCGCCCCAAGGCTGCCCCGGATGCTGCTGATTGAGCACCCGGCGGTCGCCGGACTTGTTCTCCACCATTTCAAAAGCCGCTTCGCGCCCCATGTTTTCCCGGATGGCAATATATTCCATCTCCGCCGTGATGATGCCCTGCTTCGCATACCAGAGCTGGCTCACCGGATGACCCGCGCTCGCCCGCAACGGCTGGTGCTTGAGACCGGGAAATTCCAAAAGCCGGTTGCGCTCGGACTGGCTCGCATACTCCGCATGGTTTTTGGACAGATAGCCATTGTCCATCGGCTTGATCTCCCGGCCGGCATACTCCGCCACATCCTTCCGGGCGAGAATCCACTTCTCGCGCAAACGCGGCAAACCCTGCGTCACATCGCCGGCAAAATTCGGATCGCCCCACGGCCCGCTGCAATCATAAACGCGCACCGGCGCGTTCTCCTCGACCTTCCCGTCGAACCCCTTCGTCTGGCTCTGTTGGATCTCCCGGAACGGCACCTGCACGTCAGGATGGAGTTTGCCTGGGACGTAAACGCGGGTGGAGTTGGGGAGGCGGTCGCTGCTTTGCGGTTCGAGCGAGTCTTTGGTCGCAATCATAGTCTGTCCTTCGTAATTAATTATCGCCGTTGAGGAACCCGGAAGGAGGCCTATGTACTAAAGCATCCCTTCGCCAGCATTACCTGGAGCAGGTTCAATGGGTCTGCCACGGTCCCACGCAGCTCTCTGAGCCTTCGTCCCGGGGGGACTGGTCGGCTCCCCGTCAATTAGGTCCCACAACTCTTGATCGGCGGCCCATCGCCGTCAAGCACCCCGACTGCCCGCATCGGCCCCTGCTCGCTCCTCCGGCCGCGCGGCGGGACGATCAAATGCGTAGATCATCTTCCGCGTGCTGCTGTACTTGAACAACTCGGCATACCGCGCCCAGGCGATGATGGTGCGCAACACCCGGTGCGGCCGTTCGTGCGGATACAAAATCGCCAGTTCGCTGAGCACCACCTCCTCCTCCAGTTCGTGGTTCTCCGATCGCTCCAACATCCGCAGGATCAGCTCAAAAATGAATATATGCCGCAGTTTGGCGTTCAGCATCTGCTTCCGAGTATTGACGTCCGCCGCGAGAAACTGCCGTCCCTCCGGCGTCAGCAGAACCTTCTGACCCGGCGTGATCACCCACCCCAGCAACTCCGCGGCTTTGACAAACAACAGCAGTTGCGTGAATTCCTTATCCACCTGCTTGGCGAGCTCGGACAACTCCATCTCGCCCTCGTTCTCCAGGATTTCCAGCAACCCCATCGTGGCCAGCAGCGAGACATTCGGAATTGCCTGGATGACCTGCGGCTGCGGCGCGGCTGCGGCGTGCACGGTGACCGGCTCATCCGGAATCACCGCCTGGGTGATGATGGCGTGCAGCTTTTGCGTGAGCTTGACGAACTCGGGATGATGCTCGTCCCGCGGGTAAGCCAGCGGGTTGTCGATGATCGTCCGGATGGTGCCGGGGTTGGAAGCCAGGACCACGATCCGGGTGGCCATGAACACCGCCTCGGCGATGCTGTGCGTGACCATCAGGATGCTGTTCACCGGCGAACCCTTGTCCATGTAAATATCCACCACCTCGTTCCGGAGCGTCTCGCCGGTCATCACATCGAGCGCGCTGAACGGCTCGTCCATGGACAGAATCTCCGGTTCAACCACCAGCGCGCGCGCGATCCCCACCCGCTGCTTCATGCCGCCGGAAAGCTCCCGCGGATATGCGTCCTCGAACCCCTCCAATCCAACCCGGTCGATTGACCTCCGCACCCGCTTCTCGCGCTCTTCGTCGGCGATGGGCAAATTTTCCAGGCCCATCGCAATGTTCTGCTGGACCGCCAGCCAGGGATACAGCGCGAAATTCTGGAACACGAGTGCCGCGGAGGGATTAAGCCCCTGCATGGGCGTGCCGCGATAACGGATTTCGCCCGCCGACGGCTTGAGCAGCCCGATGATGATCCGCAGCAATGTGGACTTCCCGCAGCCGGACGGCCCGAGGATCGCCACCACCTCATGCTCGCGCACCGCCAGGTTGATGTCGCGGAGAATTTCAATCCGTTTGCCATCGGCCAGCGCGAAGTGGTGGCAGATATGTTTGGCTTCCAGAAGGAGTGCGCCCATAAATCAAGTATCCATGCCGAAACGGGTTTGCGCCTGGTGTGTCAGCGGTCGCCAGACCAGGCGGTTGACCAGCACCACGGTGAGCGACATGACCCCTACCGCCGCGCCCAGCAGCGCAAACTGACCATGATCGGTCGCCTGGCTGATCAGTGCGCCCAATCCCACGGTGCTGAGGATCTGGTTCTTATACCGCATATACTCCGCGACAATGCTGGCGTTCCACGCCCCGCCCATCGCCGTGATCCAACCGGTGAGCAGCGACGGGAAAATCGCCGGCAAAATCAATTTCTGCCAGCGCCCCCGCAGCGAGAGCCGCTCCAACCGCGCCACTTCCCAGAGCTCCCGTGGAATGGCAGCCGCTCCCGAGATCACGTTGAAAAGAATATACCACTGCGTGCCCAACAGCAGAAGGAACACCGACCCAATCCCCAACCCGCCCCCCAGGCTCAACACAATCCCCACCACGATTGGAAAAATCATCGGCGCCGGAAAGCTCGCCACCATCTGTATGATCGGCTGCATCGCCCGCGACCAGCGTGGATTGCGTCCGATCATCACCCCCACCGGAATCGTCCAGAGCGAAGCCATCGCCACCGCCGTGATCACCCGCAGGAACGTCATGCCGGTGCTCGTGAAAATCCGTTTCCACTCCTCCCCGCTCAAAGTTTTCAGCAGCATGAAATACCGGTCCACCGCATAAACCAGTCCCACCGCCAGCAGCCCGACAATCAGAAATTTCCCCGCTCGCGCCAGTTTACGCAGACCCGCCCTCCGCGGCTTCAACCGCACGGGCTTGCGAGTCAGCGCCGCTTTCGCCCGCGGCATCGCCCAATTTAACATCCGCTCAAAGCCTTCCCAGAGCGACGACCGGCGGATGCGTTCCCAAAGCCATGATTCCTGCACCCCTCGGCCGCTGGCATCTTCATCACCAAATTTTTGGGACCACGCCACCACCGGACGCCAGACTAACTGGTCCAGCAACACAATCATGGCCGCCATGGCCACCACCCCCAGCACTTGCGCCCCCACCTCCCCCTTCTCAATTGCCAGACTCATGTAAGAACCCAGTCCCGGCAGGCGGAAATCATGATCCCCCAGCACGAACGCCTCGCTGACCGTAAGAAAAAACCAGCCCCCCGCCATCGAAAGCATGCTGTTCCAGACCAGGCCGGAAGCCGCATAGGAAAGATCGAGCCGCAGGAAGCGCTGCCACCAGGTGAGCTTGGCCAGGCGCGCCACTTCCTCCAGGTTCCCCGGCACCGACTTGAGCGAGGAATAAAATGAGAAGGTCATGTTCCAGACCTGGCCCGTGAAGATCATCAACACCGAAGCGATTTCCAACCCAAGGTTCCGGTGCGGAAAGAGATGAACCAGCGCCAACACAAAACCCGGCAGGAAACCCAGCACCGGAATGCTCTGCAGAATATCAAGCAGGGGAATCATCACCCGCCCTGCGCCTCTCACCCGGGCCGCGACGCAGCCATAAACCATCGTGAAAAAAAAGGAAATGATGTAAGCAATCACTCCCCGGGTCAGACTGAACAG
>JAQGOT010000558.1 GCA_028293465.1 Pedosphaera sp.
TGGTCGGCGCGGCGGGGAGCCCTTCGACCTGGGCATATTGGAAACCATGGTAGGTGAAGCGTGGCTCCCAAATTTCCGTTCCAGCGCCTTTCAAAATGTAAGTGTCGGTTTGGAAGTATTGCTGTTGGGAATGCACGTGGATATTAATATTGCTCTGGTCCACCGACCCGTCACTGTTGGTTTTTTCCCCGTACACCATCCGCACTGAGGTTCCGGCCGGACCGTTGATGGTTAATCTCCCCCACCCGACGAGGTTCTGGCCAAAATCAAGAGTGTAAACGCCGGGTCGGCCCGAGACGGGAATAATTTTGACCGGGTTGACATTCTTCATCACCTTGACTGGCTCTGCATCCGGTGCGATCAGCGGCCCGGCAATTCCTTCGCGCAGGATCGCGGAAGCCCAAGCCGAATCGTTGTAGCCCGCAGTCGCCCAGCCGGGTTTTTCCAGCCGCGCATCATAAACCTCGCCCAGCCGGGTTGCGTCCAAAAGCAGTGGCCCGGTGGATGCCTTCCAGGACTGATCACTGATCACCAAATCGTGGCTGCCATCGGTGTATTCGATGACCAATTGTAAAATCATCTGCGGCAGCGCGCGCCACGGAGCAGTGTAGGTGTTCCACGCGTCCGTAGCCCATTGATTGTAGAAGCCATTGGCGAGTTGCACGCCCATGGCGTTTTGCCCTTGGACCAGGTTCGTGGTGACGTCGTAGGTAACGAAACTCGCTTGCAGGTCATAGCGCGTCCAGTTTGGATCCAACACGTGATCGCCTACCTTGCCGCCGTTGAGTTGGAGTTCGTAATAACCAAGTCCGCAGACGTAAGCCGTGGCCCGGGCCACCGGCTTGGCTACCGCGAACGTCTTCCGCAACATCGGACTGGGTGCGGCGGGGGTGATGTTGGTGGCGGTTGTCATACCAATCCATTTGGCGCTCCAATCGGAGGAATTGAGCAAACCCATGCTCCATTGCGCGGTCGAACTCCACGCTGAGACCTTGCCATTCTGGTCCCAGATCCGCACTTTCCAATAGCACGCTTCACCCGTAGTCAGCGTTTGGCCTGCATATTCCACCAGCACCGACTGATCCGAAATGACCTGGCCGCTATTCCACAAGTCGCCCTGATCTTGGCTGAGGGCGGTCAGGGAGGATGCCACCAACACCTGGTAAGCGAATTGATGGTCGCCCCGTTGCGTCGAGTTAAGCTGCCAACTCAAACGCGGCTTTCTGACGTCGATTCCCAATGGGTCCTGCAGGTGTTCGCACCGCAGTTTTCCCACGTTGGCAGCGGAGGAGAGGGCATTGGTATTAGTGATGGTCAAGGAAATGGCGGGACTCATGGCAGAACCGTTGATATCGGTTACCTGAACCCGGTACCTTACGGTGGAACTGGCAAACCAGGTCGTGTTCAGCAGGTAGTTTGAACCCGACGCTCCGCCAATGTCGGTGTAGTTGCCTCCGCCGGTCCCGCTATCAGTCTGCCACTGATACTGCATCGGCTGCACGCCCACGGCGGCTTCATTGAGCGTCACGAACGTCCCGGCGGAAACCGGAGAAGCAGGCGAACTGGTGGGGAGATTTGCAACCGGCGGGTTGGACGAGGGCGAGCCGAACAAACTGATTTCCGAGTAGCCGCAATAGCCGTTCTCCGGGGCCGGGGTGGTAAAGTCAAACATCACTGCTGCGACACTTCTGGCGAGCGGCCCAGCCGCCGATGGGGTAATGGTAACGCGGGTGGCGGACTGCACGTTTGCGGGATTCGAAGGGTTGAAGCTGATGCTCTTTAACTGGATGAAGTTGGCGGGTGCCGCAATCGTGGAATAATAAATGGTGTAAGCCTGCTGATCACGGCCGGCATCACCCCACCCGCCGCAAACCACAATGTTGGTGAGATCATATCCGTTGGCGGAGGCTGGGAGCGTGTAGGTAACCGACCGGCCCGCCGAACCGCCGCAAGTCACTTCACTGGCGCTGCCACCGACGTTCGCAATGTAATTGAATGTACCGTAGGTGCCGTCGGTCAGCACGGCAACCACACCCGCCCCGTATTGACCGAAATTGCCCGTCCCGATGCTGCTGGGGGATTGGCCAGCGATCAGGCTTTCAGGCGTGACCGTCCACGTGGGAGTGAAATTGGTGCCATTGGCGCCGAGACCGGTTTGGGTGGCGGTGGCTACCACGACGTTATTCGTTGGCGCCGGCACCGGGTTCACCGTGAATGGCCTTGCTGCGCTTGAGGTCGCTCCCGACGCATTGGACGCCCACAGGCGGTAGGAGCCGGTATCAGCAAGCTGCAGATTGGTGAGCGTCAGCGTCGTAGTTGTAGCCCCGGGGATGTTGACTGGTCCACCACCCTTATTTACCTGCCATTGGTATGTGATCGGACCGGCGCCGCTAAAAGCGGCAGTGAAGATCGCCTGGCTGCCGACGATATCGGAACCGGTGACCGGCAGGGTATTTGTGATTATAACGGGAGCAGCGGTGGCGGTTCCACCCATAACACTTGCGCTCACCAGAGTAGCCAGCAGAGTTTGCCGGAAGGTCTTCAATTTCATTTTCGATCGGTTTGCTGCGGGACACAGTCCCGAAGAGCTCATTTCGTCAGGGCGGGTTCTAACAATATGTTGTGTATAATTAGAAAGTCTAAACGGAAACCTCCCTCGTTTTCCATCCCCTAAGGTGGTAACCCAGCCATCACCGAAATAGGGGAGGCTCCGAACTCCGCTCACCCGACTGGTGGAAGAAAATTTTGCAAGTTCCTAGCTGAACAGCCATGAGCGGGAGCAGATACGTCCCGGCTCCGTCGCTTTCCCCTAATCGAGAGCAATTGTGACGGGGTTGCAAAAGCGCGCGCTTTTACATTTCAAGATTTTCTCAAGACTGTGTCTCGTTGGGCCCAGGCGGGGTCGGGATTGGGGTAGTCCAGGTTGAAATTCAAGCCCCGGCTTTCGGGGCGTTGCAACGCGCTGGCCACGATCAATTCCGCAACCACAGCGATATTACGCAGTTCTAAAAGGTCGCTGGTCACAATAAAATCCCAGTAGTACTCCTGGATTTCCTCCTGGAGATTGGCGATACGGGCGCGGGCGCGCTGGAGGCGTTTGTTGGTGCGGACAATACCCACGTAATCCCACATCAGGCGGCGGATTTCGTCCCAATTATGGGAGATGACCACCTGTTCATCCGGATTGGCGGCGTTGCCGGATTGCCAAACGGGGATGGTTAGCTGGACAGGCTCAGGCGGTTGCCCCAAAACCTTCTGCGCCGCACGGTGCGCGCAGACGAGCGCTTCCAACAACGAATTGCTCGCCAGGCGGTTGGCCCCGTGCAGGCCGGTGCAGGCCACTTCCCCCACGGCGTAAAGACCCGCAATGTCCGTTTCGCCATCCACATTGGTCAGCACGCCGCCGCATTGGTAGTGCGCTGCGGGAACGACGGGAATCGGTTCCTTGGTGATGTCGATGCCGAAGCGCAAGCAGGTCTGGTAAATGTTGGGGAAGCGGTCGATGACAAACTGCGCGGGCTTGTGTGTGATGTCCAGCAAGACACAAGCGGCGCCGCTGCGCTTCATTTCGCTGTCGATGGCGCGGGCCACGATGTCGCGCGGGGCGAGCGATTTGAGCGGATGATATTTATCCATGAACTCGACGCCCTCGACGGTCTTGAGCACGCCGCCTTCGCCGCGCACAGCTTCGCTGATGAGAAATGATTTCGCCTTGGGGTGATAAAGGCAGGTGGGATGAAATTGGATGAACTCCATGTTGGCCACCGCAGCGCCGGCGCGATAGGCCATGGCCACACCGTCGCCGGTGGCGATGTCCGGGTTGGTGGTGTACAAATAAACTTTTCCGCACCCTCCCGTGGCGAGCAACACGGCATTCGCGGAAAAGGTTTCAACGGCCCCGGTTTTCTTGTGGAGCACGTACGCCCCTACACAACGGTTCGGCCCCGCCTGGCCAAGCTTCTGGGTGGTGATGAAATCAATGGCGAGATGGTTTTCAAAGATTTCGATGTTGGGTTGCGCCGCCGCGGCAGCCAACAGCGCTTTTTCAATCTCACGGCCAGTGACGTCCTTGGCATGCAGGATGCGGCGCTTCGAGTGCCCGCCCTCCTTGCCAAGGTCAAGTTCACGAATGCCGTTTGCACCGGAAACTTCCCGCTCGGAAAATTTCATCCCCAAATCGATCAGCTCGGCGATTCGCGCCGGGCCTTCCTGCACGATGGTGCGGACGACGCTTTCCTTGCAAAGGCCCGCGCCGGCAGTGAGGGTATCGCGGACGTGCATCTCCACAGAATCCTCCTTGCTGGTGACCGCGGCGATGCCGCCTTGGGCGTAGTTCGTATTGGATTCGGCGCGATCTTTTTTGGTGATGATCGCCACCCGCCCGGACGGCGCGACGTTAAGCGCGAACGTCAGGCCGCCGATGCCGCTGCCGAGGACGATGTAGTCAAACTGCTTGATGTTATTTTGCATCTTCTCGATGTGGTCGCAATTCCGCGTACGGTTTGCTTTGAACCCACCTGACCCAAAGATTGCCGCTACAAGGCCGCGTTATCAATCAATCTAGTCTTGCCGAAAAAGACCGCCAGCGCGAGGTGCGTTCCAGAAGCAGCCTTCGCCGCAGGCTGCAAGGTGTGCGGATCAAAGAGTTCTATATAGTCCAAACGAGCAGCGGGCCGGCTGGCGATGAATTGCTCGAGTTGGGTTTTCAAGCGGGCGGAGGAAACCGCCTTCGTTTTCACCGATTTTTTTGCCAGTTGCAGCGCCTGCGACAGAACTGTGGCCTGTTCACGTTCCGTCGGCGAGAGATACTTGTTGCGCGAACTCATGGCCAAGCCGTCCGGTTCACGGTGGGTGGCGGCCACGACCACTTTTACGGGGATGTTGAGGTCCCGCACCATGCGTTGGATGACCGCCGCTTGCTGAACATCCTTGGCGCCGAACACGGCTACTTCCGGCAGCACGAGGTTGAAAAGTTTGGCCACCACCGTCGTGACTCCACGAAAGTGGGTGGGCCGCGAAGCGCCCTCCATGCCTTGGGAAAGGGTTTGCTCGACCACGTAGGTGCTGAACGCCCCATCGTGATCGGAGGGATACATCTCGTCGTCCTTGGGCGCAAAGATTACATCCACGCCTTCGGCGCGGCAAAGCTTTTGATCTCGGGCGAAATCGCGGGGATAGCGGGAGAGATCTTCCTTGGGGCCAAATTGGGTGGGATTCACATAAATGCTGACGACCACCTGGCCGCGCGGACCAACGATCCGCCGCGCCTCCCGGACGAGGCTCAGGTGTCCCGCGTGGAGGTAACCCATGGTGGGCACGAAGCCAACCCGGACCTGCTGATGTTGCCAGCGTTTGGCCAGCCGTTGCATTGCGGCGACCGACGTCACAATTCGCATGGAGGGAAAGTGGTGTACTGGGCGCGAAGTATCAATATTTATTGTCAATTCGTTCACTGCGAGATAGAACAAGGCTCACACATCCAACACTATGAAACGAATTCTCCCAAGCCTTTCACTCCTGCTTACTCTGGCGGTTTCCGCCGGCCAACTCAGCGCCCAGACCGATCCCGGCAAACCTGTTCCGGAAACGCCGGATGCCAAAGGCTGGATTACGTTGCTGGACGGCAAAACCTTGAGCGGTTGGACAGCGCCCACTCCCGGACATTGGGAAATGAAAGCGGGCGTGCTGACGGGGCAGGGTCCGACGAGCCATTTGTTCAGTCCCAACACCTATACGAATCTTGAGTTCAAGTCCGAAGTGAAACTGAATCACAGCGGAAACAGCGGCATGTATTTTCGCGCCGCGCTGGGCCAAGGCTGGCCGAAGGGTTACGAAGCGCAGGTGGAGAATACCAGCCCCGACCCGCAGAAAACCGGGAGCCTTTATAATTTCCACAAGATAGCCGAACAACTGGTCCAGGATGACACCTGGTGGACGCAACACGTCATCGCCATCGGCAATCACATTGTCATCAAGGTGAATGACAAAATCGTGACCGATTTCGTCGATGAAAAGAACACGTTTGTCGCGGGCCATCTCGCGTTTCAGCAGCACAACGATGGCAGCGTGGTCGAGTTCCGCAACCCGATGGTAAAGCGCCTGCCGGATGATGAAAAGGCTGCGTGGGCGATCGCGAAGCGCGATATGCCGGAACTCGCCAAGAGCGAGAAGGCGGGGAAGTAATTTTAAGGGCCGCCCGGAATGGCCGCCCTGCCCTGCCCCAACTGAAAATACAAAGCGCGAAGGCAATCACCTTCGCGCTTTGCGTTTAAATTGAACTGCTTGATTACCGCTTGAACTGCAGCGGAGACGTCTGCGGCATTTCGTGGGCGCAGGGCTGGTTCGTCGGAGCGTCGGCAGCGCGCTCGTTTTTGCTCACAAGGCCATTCGCCAGCATATAGACTTCCACCTCTTCGCCGCTGATGTCCGGCAGCATGCGACCATTGATCTCCACGCACGGGCTGAGCATCTGCCCGCTCTTCTCGATCATCTCCTGCCGCTGCACGGGATCGTTGATGATGTCGCGGTCTTCGAACGGAAGGTCGTATTTGCGCATGATGGCGCGAACGCCCTGGCTCCAGCCGCACGATGGTTTCAAATAAGCAACGATCTTTGGTTTATTCATAATTAAAGTCAGAGCTAAATTGCCACACCCCGCTGTTTTGGCAACATTTTCCTTGGCTGTGAAATTGGCTGGATTTGGTCGGATTCGCCTTTACGAACCTTGATGCACCGGCCCAAACCGCCAGCTCCTTGGGCCTTGGACATTGGTCATTGGGGTCACGTCCTGAAATAGGTTGCCACCCATGAGTATCAAACCGGGCAAAATAAAAGCGGTGCTTCGCTACAGCGAAGCGTTCAAGCTGGAGGTGGTGCGGGAGTTGGAACTGCCGGGGCTGCCCTTTGCGGAGGTGCGGCGCAAGTATGGGATTCGGGGCCGGGGGACGGTGGCGTACTGGGTGCGGAAGTATGGCAACGGCACCCGGGGAAAGGTGATTCGCGTGCAAAAACCAGAAGAGATTGATCAGCTGCGGCAGGCGCAGGAGCGGGTGCGGCGGCTGGAGGTGGCCTTGGCCGACGCCAACGTGAACCTGGTGCTGGAACGGGCGTACGTGCAGCTGGCCTGTGAGCGGGCCGGGATCACGGACCTTGAGGGGTTCAAAAAAAAGCCGCCGGCCGGCCACCACGGGCTAGCGCACAAGGGGGAGGCTTTTGAGGTGAGCGTCGGGGCGGTGTGCCGGCGGGTGGGGATGACGCGGGCCAATTACTATGCGCGGCGCCGCCAGCGGCGGCAGGTGGCGGGGGAACTGGTGGTGGCGCTGGTGCGCGCCTAGCGGCGGCTGCAGCCGCGCCTGGGGGCGCAACTCAAGCAGGCCGGGGTCAGGTTGGGCCGGGACCGGTGCTTTGAGATCCTGCGGGCCGAAGGGCTGCTGGTGGCGCCGCGGGCCAGCGAGTATCCCTGCACGACCGACGCGCGGCATTACCTGCCGGTGTTCACCAACCAAATCCAGGACCGGGTGGTCAGCGCGCCCCACGAGGTGTGGGTGAGCGACCTGACCTACGTGCGGACGGAGGAGGGCTTCCAGTATCTGTCGCTGGTGACGGACCGTTACTCGCGCCAGATCGTGGGCTACCACTGCGCGGACACGCTGGCGACGGAGGGCTGCCTGCGGGCCTTGGAGATGGCGCTGGCGCAACTGCCCGCCGGGGCACCATTCGGACCGGGGCACCCAATACTGCTGCCACGAGTATGTGGACCGGCTGACGGGCCGGGGCCTGGGGGTGAGCATGACCGAGCGGGACCATTGCGCGGAGAACGCGCTGGCCGAGCGCATCAACGGCATCCTCAAAAGCGAGTATGGGTTGGACCGGCGGCTCAAGGGCAAACAGGAGGCGCGCGGCGCGGTGGACCAGGCCGTGCGGTTGTATAACACCCGGCGACCCCACACGGCCCTGGGCTACCGGTTTCCCGCCGCCGTCGACAGCCTGGCCGCCTGAGGCGGCGCCCGCAGGCAGAAACCCGGCCGGCGATCCGCCCGCGCAAACCGCTGCGCGGCTCCGCTCCGGCTCGCGGACTCGCCCGCGCAGCGGTTCAACCTCCCCACCCATCGCCGTCCCCACCAGCCTTGGGCAGGTACCAAATTTAAATCAGGACTTGACCTCCTTGGTCATTTGAACCGGTCAGTCTTCCGCCTTGATGTCGCGCGACATCAAATCCTGCACGCCTTTGGCCACATTCTTGCCTTCGTAAAGCATGCGATAGACCTCGTCGATCACCGGCGTTGAAACCTTCTGTCTCAGGGCCAGATCGTACGCGGAACGCGAAGTGGGATAGCCTTCGGCCACTGCGGTCATGCTGCCCAGCACCTCGCTGAGTTTCTCGCCACGACCCAGGCGCTCACCGAAACCGCGGTTGCGGCTGAGTCGGGAAAAACAGGTCACCGTTAAATCCCCCAGTCCGCTCAAACCGGTGAAGGTTTCCGCTTGCGCGCCGCAGGCAACGCCCAGGCGCCGGACTTCCGCCATCGCGCGCGTGATGAGCGCGGCTTTGGAATTATCTCCAAAGCCCAAGCCATCACAAACCCCGGCCGCGATGGCGATGACATTCTTTAAAGCGCCACCCAGTTCAACCCCCAGCAGGTCGGTGCTCGTGTAAGCACGAAAGGCGGGCCGATGAAACAACTGCTGCACGACCACCGCGGTGGCCTGGTTGTGGCTGGCCGCAACAATCGCCGTCGGAATGCCGCGTGCCACTTCCAGCGCATAGGTGGGCCCGGATAGCGCCGCCGTTTCCGCCCGGGGTGCGGTCTGGGCCAAAACCCCGCACATCGTCAATCCGGTTTCATGTTCAATGCCTTTGGTGACGCTGACCACGGTGCCGGTGAACGCTGACAAATGGCGGGTAACCTCGCGGAAGGCCTTGGACGGGATGGCCGCGATGATAAACTCGGAGCCCTCGATTGCGCGGGCGAGATCAGGCTCCATCCGCAAACTGCGCGGCAATTCAACTCCCGGCAGGTAACGCTCATTTCGGCCGCTGCGCTGCACTTCCGCCAACCGCCCCGCATCGTGCCCCCACAGCGTGACCGCCTGCTCGCCTTGCGACAAAAGTTTCGCCAGCGCGGTTCCCCACGCACCCGCGCCCAAGACCGTGATCTTCATGAGCCGGCTCCTGTTGGTGGCGGGGTTTTCTTCGCGCCGATTTTATTCTCCGTGCCTTGCATCAGTCGTTGAATATTTGCTTTGTGTTTGTAAATTGCCAGGGCGGCCATGACCGCGGCGATGACAATCATTCGCGGGCTTTGATGGACCGCCCAGGTGGCCAGCGGCAGCACCGCCGCCGCCGTGATGGAAGCAACCGAGACATACCGCGTCAACAGGCAAACCACGACCCAAACAATGACCGCGATGACAAATGCCTGCGGAATCAACGCCGCCACCACGCCCGCCGAAGTGGCGATGCCCTTGCCTCCCTTGAATTTGAGCCAGCAGGTATAATTGTGACCGAGGATCGCCGACATGCCCGCGATGATTTTCAAATACTCAGATCCCGACTCGCTCCAGTGGCCGGGAGCCAGAAGCCGCACCACCAAATCAGGCACCAAGGCCACCGAGACCCACCCCTTCAGCCCATCCACCACCAAAACGATGATACCGGCCGGCTTGCCCAGGATGCGAAACACGTTCGTCGCGCCAATATTACCGCTGCCCACCGAACGAATATCAATCCCCTTCGCCCGCCCCGCCAGATACCCGCTGGGAATCGAGCCCAGCAGGTAGGCCACCAACGCGGTTGCTAAACAAACAACAATATCCACGCCGCAACTGTATGAACTTCGCTCTCAAACTTGAAAGCGCAAAGTTGCGATCCTTCCGGAAAGCGGCAGACGACGCGCCATACACCTTGAACTTTAGCCTTTGAAGTTTGAATTTCCGCCCCTATACATCGTTCATGTCGCCGACCATCAAAGTGGCAGTTTTAGGAACCGGTTCCCTCGGCAAGGAACACGTCCGCATTTACGCCGAGCTGGCGAAAGCCGGTCGCGTGGAATTGACCGGTGTTTATGACGTCGCCGCCGATACCGCGCAAAAAGTTGCCGCGAAGCATGGCGTGCGGGTCTTTGGCTCGGTGGCCGAAGCCGCCGCCGCCAGCGATGCCGTGAACCTGGTGACGCCGACCACCACCCATTTCGAACTGGCCAAAACGCTGTTGCAGCAGGGCAAACATTTGCTGATCGAGAAGCCAATGACCGACAAAGCCGCCCAGGCGGCGGAACTGGTCCTCCTCGCGCAGCAAAAAAACTGCGTCCTCCAGGTGGGGCATGTGGAGCGGTTCAACCCGGTGTTCACTTACCTCCAAACCATCGCCACCGAGCCGCGTTTTATTGAAACCCACCGGCTCTCCCCCTACCCCGCCCGCAGCACCGATATCGGGGTGGTGCTCGACCTGATGATCCATGACCTTGACGTGGTTTTGGCATTCGTGAAATCGCCGATCAAAAGCGTTGATGCCGTCGGTATCCCAGTGCTCAGCACGTCCGAGGACATTGCCAACGCCCGCCTCCGCTTTGCGAACGGCTGCGTGGCCAACCTCACTGCCAGCCGCGTGAGCCCGGAGCGCATGCGGAAAATCCGCGTCTTCAGCGGCGGTCCGAGCACGAGCTACGTGTCGCTCGATTACCGGGCGCAGGAGGGGTATATTTACCGGATTGCCCGCGACGGCGAGGAGGAATCCTCACTGCTCAAGAAGCTGCTCGCGGCAAAAGATTCAACCATTGTCAGCGAATTTGGCGGCAAGCGGATCGTGCGCGAACCGGTGCCGATTGAAAAAGGGGAGCCGTTGAGACTGGAACTGCAAAGTTTTGTGGATTGCGTGCAGGCGCGGCAGACGCCGGTGGTCAGCGGTGAGTCCGCCAAACAGGCGCTCGATCTGGCTTTTGAGATCACCCGGCAGATTCAGGCGGCTCCGTAGCGAAGCATGGGTTTCATCATCATCATCCCGTTCACCGCGTTGGCCGGTTGGGCCATCTTCGCCATGTTTCGATGGCTGCGCCGCGGCAATTTTGACCGGCAATGGTGGAATGCCTTCAAGCTGCTCGTTTGCGCCGGGATCGGATTGGGTGTTTGGTTCGCGTTTTTCCTGGAATACAAAGTGGCCAACACGCGCCTGGAGGGCTTTCCCATTCCCGTGCAAATTTCCAATCGGGAAAAGCCGACTGATCCGTGGGTGAAGGCCCCGCTCCCCGCCGCCATCCATTATGGCGGGATGCTGACCAATCTGCTCAGCGGTGTGGCCTTGTGCCTCATCCCGCTCGCGGTCGCCGCCTTTTTTAAGGAAAACCGGGCGCAACATGACCCGCACGGCAACCCGCGCACGTAACCCAGCCATGACCCCCAAACGCATCATGGTGATCGCCGGCGAGACTAGCGGGGACACGCTCGCCGCGGAGCTGGTCAAGGAACTGCGGGCGGCGCTTCAAAAAGTACCCACTTACACGACCGACCTGCAGCCATTGGCTGCGGATCTGGCCCCGAGATTTTTCGGCGCCGGCGGCCCGCGCATGGCGGAGGCCGGTGTGGAACTGGCCTTCGACATGACGGTGCATGCCGTGGTCGGGTTCACCGACGTGTTGAAGAGCTACCGCCGTTTCAAGCGCTTTTTTGATCAACTGTTCCAACTGGCCAAGGACCGCGAGCCGGACGCCATCATTTGCGTCGATTTCTCCGTCTTCAACGGCCGCTTCGCCCACGCGATCAAGAAATACGTCCGCGCCCGCCGCGGCCCTTTCTACGATTGGAATCCCAAGGTCATCAAATATATCTCGCCGCAGGTCTGGGCGTCGCGCGAAGGGCGGGCCAGGCGGGTGGCCCAAGATTTCGATTTGTTGCTGAGCATCTTCCCGTTCGAGCAAGGTTGGTACGCAGAACGATATCCGAAGCTGCGCGTGGAATTTGTCGGACATCCCATGCTGGATCGCTACAGCGGCGTTGAGCGCCCTTCAGTGTTGACCGCCGGAGAACAACCAGAATCGCCCTCGCTGGTGTTGTTGCCTGGAAGCCGGAGAAGCGAGTTGGCACGACACTTGCCAGTCATGTTGGGCGCTTTGCAGATGATACGAACCGCGCTGCCGGGGATCCGCGCCACGCTGATTTCACCCAATGAGCAGATGGCGCAAATCGCGAAAAGCAATGCCCCACCTGGATTGAGAATTCAGATCGGCGGTTTGGCCGATGCGCTGTTACAGGCCACCATCGCCATCGCCTCCACGGGAACCGTAACCATGGAATGCGCCTATTTTGGCGTGCCCACGGTGACCCTCTACAAAGCCTCGTGGAGCACCTACCAAATCGCCCGCCGCATGATCAAGGTCAACTCCCTGACCATGCCCAACCTCCTGGCGCAGGAACCGCTTTTCCCCGAGTTTCTCCAAAACGCGGCGACTCCGGAAAATCTCTCCCGCGCCGCGCTGGAGCTGCTTCGTGATGAATCCCACCGCCACCAGGTCAAGGCAAAGCT
>JAQGOT010000325.1 GCA_028293465.1 Pedosphaera sp.
TGATCGCGGATGCCCCAGGTGAAGAAGCTGCAGACGACCAGATAGATCGAGGTGAAAACACCGAGGACTTCGATGACGGTCTTGAAGGAGTCGTGGAAGTATTGGAGGGCGATCCAGTAACCGATGCCGACCACCGCCAGCGCCGGCACACATTTGAAGCGGGAATGAGCCATGAGATTGTTCAAGAGCACGTTCCCCACCGCCAGCGGCACCATGCTCCAGGCGAAGAGTGGTATCAGCGGCACGATGGAAACAAATTCAGGTTTGGAAAATATCTTGATCAACAGGGGGGAAGTCAGGGTCAGGCCGACGGCAGCCATCGCTCCCAATCCCGCAGTTCCCAGCAGGGTCAGCAACATCAGGTTGCTTTTTTGGTTGCGCGCCTTGCTGTGAACGAGCTTGGGGAACATGACGGCCACCAGCGGGGCGGTGAAAAGGACGATCGCGCGGGCCATCGTGCCTCCGAAGCCGTAGGGCGCAGCGGCCCCATGATCGTCGCCCAGAAACTTTTGCACCACGATCAGGTCAGCGCTGAAAAGAAACTGACTGACGCCACAACCGATGGAGAGCGGCAGGACCTGGCGCAACCAGATCCCGGATTGGAACGGGTCACGCGGCGCGTTCCAAATATCGCGGTTTTGCCAGACGGCAACACTCAAGGCAGCGATCATGCCAAGCAAGGTGCCGACCATGATGCCCGCCGCCCAGCCGCTCAGCAGAAAGACAATCAACCCGGCGATAAAGACGCGGCCCATGGCGTTGAATACGGCGGCCCAACCGAGCCAGAGGAAGTTTTGCCGGCCTTGCAGCAGGCCCTGCCAGATGGGGAGCATCAACATGACCAGACCGGCGGCCAGCATGATCCAAAGCGAGGCGGGGTTGCTGATTTTCAGGTCGGCGATGAAATTGGCGTGCCAGATGACGGTGACGAGCAGCATCACGAGCCAGATGCAGAAAATACCGAAAGTAACCGCCCGGGTGGTTCCAACCAACTGGCGTTTCTGCGCCGTCGTGACTGCGGAGGACGCCTGGTGGGCGAAGGTCGTCTGCAACCCGATGGCTGGAATAGTGACCCAGTTCAGCAAGGAAAAGAGCGCGGTGAGCACCGCATACTCGGATTTGGGAATATACTTCGAGAAGATGTGGACTAGAAACATCATGGCCCCGCCGCCCACAGCGGTGATCATCATCCAACCGCTCTGGCGAAAGAAGCTCGATTTATGCGCAGCTTCGCTCATCCCGGGTGTCTCAAGTGTTTCGGTTTGTGCAGACATGAAGGGGTGACTCTAACGAATAAAAAGTTGGTTTCAAGGCAGCGATTTGAGGAAATTGACCAACAAACGCTTGCCGCGTTCAAGCGAAGAGAGGGAAATCCATTCATCGGCGGTATGCGCCTGGGCAATGTCCCCGGGCCCGAACACGATGCTCGGAATGCCACCTTGCGCCAGGACGGACGCATCGCAAAAGTAATCCACACCAATGGCTTTGGCCTGGCCGCAGATGCGCAGGAATTGCCGGACCAAAGGGAGTTTGGGATCGGTTTCGAGGGGCAGGCAGGGATCGGCTTTGGTGCTGGCCAAACTGGCGTTCAAGTCATTCTCCCGCAAGAGGGCGCGGATTTCACGCCACACGCCGGCATTGCTCTCGCCGGGGAGCGTGCGGCGGTCGATGGTGATCGCGCAATGAGCGGGGACGATGTTGGCTTGGACGCCGCCCTGGATGGTGCCGACGTTGACCGTGGCGTGGCGAAGCAAGGGATGCCGGCGTCGTCGCAATTGCGCGGCGTAGCGGGTTTCAAGCAAGTCCACGATGCGGGCCATCTCAAGAACGGCGTTGCGGCCGAGGTCGGGACGCGAGCCGTGGGCGGCCTTGCCGTGGGTTTCAAGTTTCAGCCACAGATTGCCTTTATGGGCGGTCACCACTTGCAGGCGGGTGGGCTCCCCGACGAGGGCGAGGTCGGCTTTGAGATTGCTGGCGGCGAGGGCGCGGGAGCCGCCTTGACCGATTTCCTCATCCACCAACCCGGCGAAAATGATCTCGGTCTCGGTGGGGCGACGCGTGGCCTGAGCCAACTCGATGAGAGCCGTCAGCATCGCGGCGGCGGAGCCTTTGGTGTCGCAAGCACCGCGACCGTAAAGGCGGCCATGTTTTTCACGGGGCAGCAGTTGGTCGTCGCTGGCGATGTCCACCGTATCGAGATGCGGCGCGAGCAGGATGCGTCGTTTGATTGGACCGGAGGGCGAGAGGCGCGCCAACAGGTTGCTGCGACCGGGGAAAACCTTCTGCAAGTCCACGTCCAGACCGGCGTGAGCGGCGGTGGCCGCGAGGAAATCGATCACGTTCTTTTCACCGGCGCGAGGGTGACCCGGGGGCAGCAGGGCGTTGTTCACGCTTGGCAAAGCGATCAATTCACAAAGTAATTTTTGGGTCTGCGTCATGGTGTCCCAGTCACACGAGAAGCTGCCAATGAATATGGCTGTGCTGGGGCCAAGTTTAAAGCCAAACTTAGCGTTTAACGGAAAAAGCCCGCAGATTAATGTAAATATTGCGACCTAACACACTGATGGGAAGCCACTTGAATATTTACGAGATGAACAAAACCGCACTGCCGAATGCGGACGGCGGTTATCAATGGCGTCAACTTTTGTGCTGCTTCTTGAACCACTCAATGAAGCGGGGGATGCCTTCTTCGATTTTGATTTTGGGGGCGTAGTTGAGGAATTCGGCCGACTTTGAAATGTCCGCGAAGGTCAGCGGGACGTCGCCAGCTTGGGTGGTCATGCGTTGGATGACGGCTTTCTGCCCAAGGGCTTTTTCCAATAATTCGATGAGATAGGAGAGGGTCACAGACTGCGAATTGCCCAAGTTGAAAATTTCGTAGCCAAACTTGCGTTCCGTGCAGGCGATGATGCCGTCCACGATATCGCTGATGTAGGTATAATCGCGCGCGGTGAGGCCGTCGCCGTAAACCTGGATCGGTTTGCCGGCGGAGATGAGCTTGGCGAATTTGTGGATGGCGAGATCGGGGCGTTGGCGGGGGCCGTAAACGGTGAAGAAGCGGAGCATGGACACGTCCAGACCGTAAACATAATGGTAAACATGGCCGAGCGCCTCACATGCCAGTTTGCTCGCCGCATAGGGGGAGATCACCGAGAAAACGGGATCGCTCTCCGCGAAGGGCACTTTTTTATTCACGCCGTAAACCGAGGAGGAAGAGGCGAGCACCACTTTTTTCACCCCGTGACGACGCGCCGCTTCCAGCACATTGACCGTGCCCTCGACGTTCACCTCCTGGAAACGCTCCGGTTCATCCAGGCTGGGTCGCACCCCGGCGCGGGCCGCGAGATGGATGACCTGGTCGAACCGGCCCTCCTTGAACAAGTCCTCCAGCACCTTGAAATTGGACAGCTCGCCGAGGACGAACGTGAAGGGTTTGCCGAGGGAGGCGATTTCGTCGATGTTCTTTTGTTTGACCGCGGGACTGTAGAACGGGTTCAGGTCATCGAGGACCCACACGGCATGGCCGGAATGGAGCAACCGCTCGCAAACGTGCGAGCCAATAAACCCCGCACCCCCGGTCACAAGGAAATTCATAAGCTTATGATGGCGTTCCATGGCGGAAGTTAAAAGTTTAAAGTTGGGCGGCTGCCACCGCAACCTTGAACCTTACCCACCCGCAGGTTGGATCAACTTGGATTTGCCTGGATTAGCTTGGATTGGCTGGCGATACCGTTGGCCAACCCGCGTGCATCGCCGTTGGGGCTTGGAGCCTTGGGGCATTCTTTCGTCGTTCGTCATTTCGCCTCCCCCATATTTGTACTCTTGGGGTGTACAGCCGTTACAGGCGTTACAACGTTCACCCCCAACCATTTACCCGGCATGGGAAGCGTTACATTGCCGTTACACGCCGTTACATTTTCCGTTACAAACGTTACAAACGCCCGTGGAAGACGCGATCGGGCAAACCGCCGATGTTTCAGTGCCCTGAACGGGCACCCTTCGTTAGCTTCGTTATCTTATGTGGGTCCTTCCTCGACCTTCCAACTTTGAACTTTGAACTTGGCCCTCGGAAACGCATATTCGCCCTGTGTTGAACGAACCACTCTTACAGCTCGACCTGCCCGGCATCCGCAAACTGAAAAGCGGCAAAGTGCGCGAGGTGTTCGATCTGGGCGACCGGTTGCTGTTTGTCGCCACCGACCGGATCTCCGCGTTTGATTGCGTCATGCCCAACGGCATTCCGCGCAAAGGCGAGGTCCTGACGCAGATTTCCTATTTTTGGTTCAATCAGACCGCCGCGTTCCAACCGAATCACCTGTTGTCACAGGCCAATGATCCGCTGCCGCCGGCGCTGCAGCCGTTTGCGGCGCAACTCGGGCGGCGCTGCATGATCGTGAAGAAAGCGCAGCCGCTGGCGATCGAATGCGTGGTGCGCGGCTATCTCGCCGGGTCCGGTTGGAAGGAATATCGCGAACGACAGACCGTGTGCGGCATCAAACTTCCAGCCGGCCTTCAGGAGTCGGCGGAATTACCGGAACCGATCTTCACACCCGCCACGAAGGCCGAATCGGGGCATGATGAGAATATTTCGTTTGAGGAGGCGGCAAAATTGGTGGGTGCCGGAATTGCCGAGCAGGCTCGGGCCGCCAGCATGGTAATCTACAAGTTCGCCCGCGCCTACGCGCGCGAGCGGGGCATCATCATCGCCGATACGAAGTTTGAATTCGGAATTTTCGAGGGGAAGTTGCTCCTGATTGACGAAGTGCTGACGCCGGATTCCTCGCGCTTCTGGCCCGCGGATCAATACCAACCCGGTCGCGGCCAGCCGAGTTTCGACAAGCAATTCGTGCGCGATTACCTGGAAACGCTCGATTGGAACAAACAACCTCCGGCGCCCGCATTGCCGCCGGAGGTGGTGGCGAAAACACAGGCGAAGTATCTGGACGCGTATGCGCGGCTGACGGGTAAACAGCTCTAGGAATATCCAGCCACAGTGTCCGCAGGCGGGACGAAATTCGTGGCTAAAATGTGTGATGCAGACCCTCGTTGAAGACTTTTTGCAGTACTTGCGGCACGAGCGCGGGCAGTCGGAGCATACCCAGAAGACCTACTCGGCGCTGCTGAACCGTTTCCTCTCGTGGGCGCAAGTGCAGAATCTCACCGATTGGAAAATGGTTGAGCTTTCACATCTGCAAACCTTCCTGCTGCATGAGCGCGACCGGCCGTTGGCTAACCAGCCGAAGGAGAGCACGCGCAAACTGAGTTCGGAGAGCGTTTATCTGGAGATTGCGGCGTTGCGGGCATTTTATCGTTTCGCGGAAAATGAAAAACTGCTGCCGGTGAATGTGGCGGAAAATCTTTCCCTGCCGCGACGTTGGAAACGGTTGCCGAAAGCGCTGAGTGATCTGGAGATCAACCAATTGCTCGTGGCGGAAAATCCCGAAACGCCGCAGTCACTTTGCGATCAGGCGGTGCTGGAACTGGCTTATGCGTCCGGCCTGCGCCTGGCAGAATTGCGCAACGTGCGCCTGGAGCAACTCCATCTGGAAGCGGGGTTCATCAATGTCATCGGCAAAGGCAACAAGGAACGGGTGGTGCCGGTGGGGAGCAAGGCGGTGACCGCCATCACGCGCTACCTCGAAGTCGGCCGCCCCAAACTGGTCACCCCGCGTTCGCCGGCGAATTTGTTTTTGACCCGCCGCGGCACGCCGTTCGCCGCCGTGACGCTCTGGCTGCACATCAAGCAACGGGCCAAGCGCTCGGGAATTCCGCGCAACATCACGCCGCACATGTTGCGGCATAGTTTCGCCACCCATTTGATGGAGCACGGCGCGGATCTGCGCGTCATCCAGGAATTGCTCGGCCATGCCAGCATCAGCACCACGGAGGTTTACACCCATGTGGCCGGGAGCCGCTTGCGCGAGGTGCATCGGAAATTTCATCCCCGGGGCTAAGGCGGCGGGAAAAGGACCAAGAACCAGGCCCCAAGGAGGAGCGGTGGCGGATTTCGGTGGGCGTCCCGCGGTTATTCCGGGTGAGCAAAGGTTGAGCGGCTCCCAGGTTGATATTTCCGGGTGGTGGGGTTGGCCGAGGGGTGGGGTTCGTTGCGGTTGGTTTGCGGTTGGTGTTTCTGCGGTTAAGTGCCCATGCGGAATGCGGGAATCGGCGCTTGAC
>JAQGOT010000604.1 GCA_028293465.1 Pedosphaera sp.
AGTGCCGGGAGCGTTATAAGCGCTGTGATCGAGGAGGATAATGCCCGCTTTGGGCTTGGGCAGATCGCCGGAGACAACGAGCGCGAAATCCTGATCGATGGCTTGGGTGTCCAAGCGGGCATCCTGCACCACGTTGCGGGCGCGGATGCGGATGAGGTAATCGCCCGGCAGCGGTTGGGCGAGGTGGACTCCCTCCACGTTATTGAGATTATCCGGAGCGGGAGCGCCGGGTTCGGATTCGCCGGCATCGAACTGGTTGCCGCGATAGAGAGTGCCATCCGGGCCGGTGACCTCAAGGTCGAGGTCGTTCACCAAGGCGGGAATGGCTCCGGGAAATCCCGGCACATCGGTATAGGCCAAGGTAATCTTCAGCGGCTCGCCCGAGCTTTGGACAAAGGTGTGGTGATCGAAAATCTGGCCGGTGGTCAGCAGCACCGATTGGTCCACATATTCGTAGCCGCGGGAGGAACCGATAATATTCGCCAGATTGAGGCGACCCCAGCCTTCGTCGTTGTTGGGGATGGGACCGGGGCCACCGTTCAATTCGTCCAATTCTTCGGCGGAGTTGATCAAGGCCGCTTTGACGAGAGCCGGCGAAGGAACGGTGTTCGTGTGGAGACTCTTGTAATATTGGACAAAAACCGCCGCCGCGCCGGAAGCGTGCGGGCCGGCCTGGCTGGTACCGCCCATATAAATATAATTGGCGTCGATGGGCAGCCAGGCGAACTGGTCCGAAGCGGAACCGGACAACAGGGAGGCGATGAAAGTGCCGGGGGCGACCACGTCGGGCTTGATGCGACCATCCTCGCAGGGGCCGCGACTGGAAAAATCAGCCATGGTGTCGGGACCGTCGTCGTAAAGTCCGAAGAGGACTTGACCGCCGTTTTCCGAAGCGCCGGTGGCGAGAACGTTCTTCGCAGACGCCGGGCTGTCCATGGTCTGCGCGTCGGGTCCGGCGTTGCCGGCGGAGAATTCCAAGATGTAGGGTTGATCACCGATGGTCCCGGCATCGGCGTCGCGGACGAGTTCATCGAAGGCCGCCGCGTTGAGGTCGTAACGGCCCTGAACATCGTCACCCCAACTGTTGGAGCCGATTTTGGCTCCGGCGCGGACGGCATCGCGGGTGAGGGTTTCATCACTGGGCGGCGGGTCGGCGAAATTACCGTCGGCATCGAAGATCCTTTGCACGACGAGGCTGGCCTGCGAGGCGACACCCAAGCCATAGAGTGAGCCACCGTCATCGGTTTCGCCGGTGGCGGCGTTGCCCGCAATAATGCCGGCCACGTGCGTGCCGTGGCTGTGCTCATCCGCGGCGTCGGTGATGTTGGTGCCGTAATGGAAGAAGGCGGTCACACGGCCGGCCAGGTCCGGATGCATGCTGGCAGCATCGCCGTTGTGAAGCCCGGTGTCGGCCACCGAGACAATGACGTTGGTGCCGGCGTAGCCGAGTTGTTGCGTGGTGGTGTGCGTTCCAAACGCGCCGTCATCGCCACCGACAATTTTGGAAGCGGCTTCATCGACCAGTTTGAATTTTGCGGCGCGTTCAATCCAGAGGACGGCGCTGGATTGCGCAAGCGCGTTCAATTGAGCTGGCAGCAAATTGCCGCGCAATAGAATGCCTTGACGCAAATGGCTCTCGTGGTGGACGGAGGAGAGGAGATTTCGCAGCCCGGCCATTTCCTGAACGGAGGCACCGGGCGAGATCAAAATGCTCACGGGCACAGTGACGGTGGAGTTCGTTTGCGACACGGCGCGGGCGGCGGTCAGCAGGCCGGAATGAATTTTGTGTTCGGGAAGATAGGGTCCTACCCAGCGGACGAAACTCTGAGCGGTGATTTGGTCAGGGGAGACGTTGCCCAACCGGGCGATGAAGGCGTCGTCCGGCACGTAGCGGAGCAGATCGACGCCGAGGGAACGCAATTCAGCCTGCCAAGCGGGTTGCAAATGGTCGGTGAACTGGATGAGGAACAGACCTGACGCGGCGGGTTGTGCGGATGGTCGCGTGGCGCGGCTTTGCGCGCTACCTGCGGCATTCGTGGCGGGCGTGGTGACGATGGTTTCGTTGCGCAACCGGATTTGTTTGGTTTGGCCGGCGGCGGTGAAGCACGAGAGAAGCAAAAGCGCTGCAAGCAGCTTGCGGAGCGGGTACGACAAACTACGGGATTTCACCCGGCCATCATAGTCCGGGAATGGGGTTTGGACAAGCAGGTTTATGATGACCAATGACCAAGAAAAAAGGGCAGCCGCAATGCGGGTTCTGAATTCGTGGAAGTTTTCGCGGAACGAAATGGAGGCAGCTTTGTCTATCTGGAACGGGTGCCGATCGATCCGAGAGGTTCGGAACGGTCGAGCGTTGAAGCGGTGTGAATACCGCGCTCCAGGGGCGGTGTCCAGATGCAACCGTGCGCGGTGAATTGAGCAATTTTAGGTTGTTATGACGAATGAAGGTGCGATAGTCAGAAAAAGCCAAAGGTATTGTGTCGATTAAGGAGAACCATTCACATTCGGGCTCTAACGCCACGGAAAAGGCTGCGCCGGAGATTTTGGAGGAGTTGGTGCAGCGCGCCGAACGCGCGACCGCGAGTGATATTCACCTGCAAATGTCGGGCAAGAGTGCGCAGGTGGCGTTCCGCCTCGACGGGGCCATGACGCCGACGAGTGAACTTGCGGAAACGGTGGCGGAACGGGTGTTCGGGAGGATCAAATTTCTCGCGCGGCTCAAGACCTACCAAGAATCGATGCCGCAGGACGGGCGGATCGATAAGTCCGCGCTGAACTCGCGCAATGACATCCGCGTGGCGACGTATCCGACGGTGACCGGGGAGAAGATTGTGCTGCGGTTGTTCAACCAGGAAACCGTGCGGTCACTGCGGGAATTGGATTTGCCGATGGCAGCGTGCGCGCCGGTGGAGGGCTTGTTGCGGCGGTCGTCCGGGCTGCTGTTGCTGACCGGGCCGGCGGGCAGCGGCAAGACCACGACGATTTACGCCTGTTTGCAATATCTCACGGGGCTGGGCGGGCGGCATGTCATCACGGTGGAGGACCCGGTGGAGCAGATTATTCCCGGCATCATGCAAACGGAGGTTAACGAGGCGCGCGGGTTGACCTTTGGAGTGGCGGCGCGGCATTTGTTGCGGCAGGACCCGCAGGTGCTCGTCATCGGTGAGATCCGGGACGAGGAGACGGCGAACATCGCGGTGCGGGCGGCGCTGACGGGGCATCTGGTGATTGCGACGTTGCATGCCGGTTCGTGTCGCGGAGTTTTCGAGCGGTTGCAAGTGCTGTGCAGCGATCATTCGGCGGTGGCGTCGGCGATTGAACTGGTGCTGAACCAGCGATTGATCCGCCGAGTGTGCCGGGATTGTGCCAGCGGCGGTTGTGCGACTTGCCTGCAAACCGGGTATCAAGGACGCGTGCCGGTGGTGGAGTGGCTGAAGGTGGACGACGCAGCGCGGGGCGCGATCCGCCGGCAGGAGTTGCAGGCATTGTTGCCTCAACACTCCCTGGAAGCGGCGGCCGAGAGCCTGGTGCGGCAGGGCATCACGAACGAGGCGGAGCAGCAGCGGATTTTTGGCTTATGAAATACGACGAGTTTGCTTTCTTCAACCAGCAACTGGCGGCGATGCTGCGGGATGGAATTCCGCTGGAGGGGGCGCTGCACCAGTTGTGCGCGAACATGGGGCGCGGGGAACTGCGGTCCGAACTGCAATTGCTCGAGGCCGACCTGGCGAAGGGGACGCCGCTGAAGGCTGCGATGGCGGCGCGGAAGCTGCCGAGTTTTTATGTCCAGATGGTGGAGGTGGGAGTGGCGGGGAACGATCTGCCGGGCGTGCTGCTCATGCTGGCGGATCATTACGAGCGGACCAACCTGGTCTGGACGCGACTGAAAGGACTGATGGTTTATCCCATGATGGTTTTATGCGCGGGTCTGGTGTTGTCATCATTCCTCACCTTTCTTTGTTTGACGCTGGTGGGATCGTTGGAATTGGAGCCGCTGGGTTTTCAATTGCCGGCGGGGATTGCGGTCAATTTATGGGCGCCGCCGATTTTGATCGGGACCATTTTTGCGGCGGCGGTGGCGGGACTGACGGTGCCGCGGTTTCGACAAGCATTGCGCTGGCGTTTGCCGGCGTTCAAGGAAGCCAATCTTTCGCGAGTGGCGGGAGCGATGTGGCTGGTGCTCAAGAGCGGTGGAAATCTGGGCGACGCACTGAAGCTGATGCAGGAACTCGAGTCAGGGAGCAAGGCGGGTCGCGAACTGGCGCAATGGCACACGCGGATGGCGGGCGGGCGGGGAAAATTCAGCGAACTGGCGAGTCCGGGCAGCGCTTTCCCGCCGTTGTTCGTATGGTTGGTGACCAACTCGGGCGAGGACTTGGCCACCGGCTTCGAGCGGGCTGCGGAGATTTACAGCGCGCGCGCGCGGCACCGCACCGAGTTGTTCCTCTATGCCGCCCTGCCCTTCACGGTCGTGATTTTGGGGACGATGATTGTCGGCCAGATTTTGCCGTTGGTGTCGATCTTCACCGGCCTCATGAACGGGTTCGACGGCTTGGGCATGTAAACGAAACCGACGGACATTTTCCCGCATGAACAATTCTGATGACAGCCTGCTTATCCTGAAGTTGATACTGGCCGTCGTGGTCTGGCTGTTGGTGTGGCTCGGGCCGATCGGGGGCTTTCTCTATGCTTTTTATTATTGCCTGACCCTGCCTCTGCGGCGACAGGAGCGGGCGCGATTTTTTCTGGATCTGGTGGAAAGCGGTTTGAAGGATGGCCGCCCTGTGGAAGAGACCATCATGCGCATCTCGGAGAGCCGGGATCGGTCCATGGGCGTGCGTTTTCATCTGCTGGCGACTTATATCGAAAGCGGCTGCCGGTTGCGCGAAGCGTTGGAGAAGGTTCCACGCTTTTTGCCGCTGCAAGTCACCGCCATGCTAAAGGCCGGCGAAAAGATCGGCGATTTGCGCAAAGTGCTGCCCGCCTGCCGGCAATTGCTCCAAGACGCTAATTCGCAGCTCCGCAGCGCGGTGAATTATCTCGTCTTGCTCGCCTTCGTCTTCACGCCGCTCGGGGTGGCAGCCTTGGCGATGCTGGAGATCCGGGTGATGCCGATGTTCCTGAGCCTTACACGAGAGATGGGGGTGGCACAATCGGCCCCGCTCGCTTTTATGCTGCGGGAGAAATGGCTGTGTGTCGGGGTTGAATCGGCGTTGGTGCTGGCGGTCTGGTCGGCAGCGTTCTTTTACGTGGGTGGACCCAGACTGACGAGCTGGTTTAACGCGAGGTTCTCGCCATTCGTCGATGATATTCATTACGCAATCCCTTGGCGCCGGAAGCGGATGCAGCGGGATTTTTCGGCGATGCTGGCGATCCTGCTGGATGCGGGCATGCCTGAAGCCGAGGCGCTGGCGCTGGCGGGTGATTGCACGGACAACGCGGTTTTTCAGCAACGCGCGGCGCAAGCCGTGGCAGGCTTGAAGCAAGGCATGAAGCTGACGGAGGCGGTGCAGGCGATCGATGATACGGGGGAATTTCACTGGCGGCTGACCAATGCCTGCCACGCCCAAGGCGGCTTTTTCAAGGCGATGGCCGGTTGGAACCTGGCGCTCGACGCGAAGGCGTTCCAGCAGGAACAGGCCACCGCCCAAGTTGTCTCCACCGGCATGGTGGTGTTGAACGGAGTGGTGGTGGCAGTTATTGCCATCACGGTTTTTCAATTGCTGCTTTCGATCATCAACCTGGCTTTATGAACAGCGGGATTTTTTACCAATCGGCGGCGGCATCGCGCCGGGCAAAACGGGATGGGCGGCGATGCGGGGCTTTGTCCACAGAGTTGATCGTCGCGATGGCGATCCTGGTAATTGCCGCGATGCCGCTGGCGTTGTCGTTTGCGCAGGAAGGGAAGGTGCTGCGGCAATCGTATCAGAAGGCGGCGGCGATGGAATTGGTGGATGGGGAAATGGAAATTTTATTGGCG
>JAQGOT010000626.1 GCA_028293465.1 Pedosphaera sp.
GCGCCCGTAACCCTGATACGCCGTGGTCGAATCATAATAGCGATCGCACAACACCACCTCACCCGCCGCCAGCGCGGGGCGGATGATCTCCCGCACCAATTGCGCGCGGCTCGCGTTCATCAGCAGCAACTCCGCCTCCGCGGTCATCGCGTGATTCTTGGCGCTGTGCTTGAGCGTGTAGCGAATCTCCTCCCCGATCGGCGTGCCGCCCGGCTCGCGCACATGCCGCACCGTGCGCCCCAACCCCTGCAACCGCTCCGCCAAAATCGAAATCTGCGTCGATTTGCCGCAACCTTCCGTCCCCTCAAATGAAATCAACAATCCCTTCATGTAATGATGCTAATTCGAATAATCGACTCCCTCCCTATTCGTCCTCGTCCTCGTCCGAGTCGGGCTCCTCCGGTGACGGAAACTTTGCCTTCAAGAAATCTGCCAGCGAGTCGATCTGGTTCTGATCGAGCGGCCCGCCCTCCGTCGCCGCGAACGCCGGCATGAGCGTGCCCGGCTTCCCATGCGCCACCATGCCCTTCCAGTAATTGGTGCCAATCGGCGTCTTTGCCGCCCAGATCTTCAGGTCCGGCACCATCGTCGCACGCTGCGGTGAATCATGGCAGATGCCGCACGCCACCTTGTAAAGTGCCGCGCCGTTCTTGCCGAATGCCGGTTCGAGATGACATTTCACGCAATCCCCCTTAAACACCGCCTGCCGATCCGCCGCCGCCATCTCCTGGTTCCACATCCGGTTGGCCATCTCCGGACTCAGCGTGTTCGTGCCTCCCGGCGGAATCGTCACGCTGATCAACAATTGCTTTCCGGCGTTCGTGGACAACACGGTGACCGACTTGAGCAACGTCCCGGTCTTCCCCCGCAAATCCACCGTGATATCCATCCGGCCGCTCTCCTTCGGCGCCAGGTGCCACGGATCGCTTGGCATTTTCGCCGAGGTGCACCCACACGAAGTCTTCACGCCATCAATCGTCACTTCCGCCGACGATACATTCGTGGCCATGAAAAAAAGGTGCGCGCTGATGTCCCCCGGTTTGGCCGTGTATTCATTCGTGATCACGTTCCACACCAGGGGTTCGGCGGACACCTCGGCCTTGGCCGTTGCGCCCAATCCGGCGAGTCCAAGCAAAATAAGGAGCATCCAGAATCGCATAAACAAAAAGCTAGTGTTCACCCTAGTGATGCCCGTTTTGATTGACCAGTCATATCTGCTCATCTTGCCCATTGCTTGCGGAACATCAGAGCCGTTTAAGCCGCGCCCCTTTGGGCGTGTCCTCAATCACCCAACCCTTGGCCTTCAGTTCATCACGGATCGCGTCCGCCTTTTTGAAATCCTTGGCTTTGCGCGCCGCCACGCGTTGTTCGAGCAACGCCGCCAGTTCCGCCGGCACTTCCGCTTCCGGCGCCGCGCCAACGCCCAGTACCGTATCCACCACCCGCCACGCTGCCAGGGCCGCTGCCGCCTGCGCCGCCGTCAGCGAGTTGTCCGCCAGTTGCCGGTTCATCTCTCGCACCCATTCAAAAATCGCTCCCCAAGCCCCCGAGACATTCAGGTCGTGATCCAGCGCCCCGCCGAATGCTTGAACCAAGGTCGCGTCCGGCGCCGCTTCAACACCGCCCGCCACTTCACGCAGCTTCACCAAGCAATCATCAATCCGTCCCAAAGCCGTCCGCGCGCTTAGCAACCCGTCCGTCGTAAAATTAAATGTCTCGCGATAATGCGCCGTCAGCAGCAAATATCGGATCTCGCGCCCTGTGAAACCCTTCGCGACCAAATCACCCAGGATATAATAATTACCCAGGGACTTGCTCATCTTCTTCCCCTCGACGAGCAGATGCGCCCCGTGCATCCAATGCTTCACAAACCGTTGACCCGGCGCCTGCAAACCCGCCCCTTCACTCTGCGCAATCTCGTCCTCGTGATGCGGAAAAATCAAATCCTCGCCCCCCAGGTGCAGATCAAAACTCGGCCCCAGCAGCTTCACGCTCATCGCGCTGCACTCGATGTGCCAGCCCGGCCGACCCTCGCCCCACGGGCTCGGCCAGAAGACCGTGCCATCCTCCGGCACCCGCGCCTTCCACAGCGCGAAGTCCGCCACCGATTCCTTGGCATACTCATCGCTCTGCACCCGTTCGCCCACCCGTTGCTCGTCAAAATTCAACTTCACCAGTTGCCCATACGTGCAACCGCAGCCCCGGTATTTGTCGATGCTGAAATAAACCGAGCCATCCGACGCCTGGTAAGCCAGCCCCCGCGCGATCAGCTTCTCCACCAGCGCGATGATCTCGGGAATGAACTCCGTCGCCCGCGGCGTTTCGTGCGCCGGCCGGCACTCCAGCGTTTTCAAATCCGTAAAAAACGCTTGCTCATACTTGCTCGTGTATTCGTGCAACGGCACATTCGCCGCCCGCACCCGCGCAATGATCTTGTCCTCCACATCCGTGATGTTCATCACGTGTCGGACGGCATATCCCTTGAACTCCAGGTAGCGTCGCACCAGGTCGGCGAACACGAACGTCCGGAAATTCCCGATGTGCGCCAGGTCATATACCGTCGGACCGCAGCAATACATCCCCACCTGTTTCCCGGTGGGATCCAGCGGCGCGAACTCCTCCACGGAGCGCGACAACGTGTTAAATAATTTTAAAGCCATGTTTCAACCCCGCCAACACTAAGCCCCGCCACCCCAAAGCAAAAGCCGAAAATCCATCCCCTCGACTTCTCGGAGCGCAATTCAACTCCCTGATTGACCCTCCGTGTTGGCCCGCCTTCCGTCTTTAGACCCTGGGAACTGCCCTCCGTGGTCAAACTCGGTCCGATGAGCCAGTCCGCCACGTGTCCAATGATAGGCATCCTTGCCCGACCAACCTTTGTTGCGCAAAGGCGCAACTTCTTCCGTGCATCCGCCAAACCCAACACCGCCGCCCGGCCTGAGGCGGGTGCGAAAGGCGAATACCAGCGCCAACCGTGGGTCAGGCTTCCAACCTGACGGTTCGGGCGGCATTCTGCCGCCCGTTCACGTCTTCGCGGGCCCATCCGCGCACCGCCCCGGAGCGCCGACTTCCACGTCGGCTTAACGCGTGATGAACCCACCGATGACCTGGGAATTCGAGCCATCCAAGCCGGTGCTCCGACCGATTGGGGGGCAGTGCGCGGATGCGCCCCGACTTCGCCATCGCACAAATCTGATATGGAAATTTCACCTTACCCATGCTACAACGACCCGGACGAAAGCAACCCTTCGCGCCAATGAACCATATGAAAAGCATAAGAATCTATTTGACCCTCGCCGGCCTTGCCACGCTGCTGACCTTCGCAACCACCCGCGTCTCGCAAGCCGACCCGACCAACCCACCCGCAGCCCAGGCCCCCAAACCCTCTACCTCCCAACTCATTGACGTGACCGAAGCCGAAAAACTGATCGCCTCCAAGAAGGTCGTCATCCTCGACGTCCGCACCCCGGCCGAATTCGCCGACGGCCACCTCGCCGGCGCCACGAACCTGGATTTCCGCGATCCCGAGTTCCAGGCCAAGCTCGCCAAACTCGACAAGAGCCAGCCCTATCTCGTCCACTGCGCCATCGGCGGCCGCAGCGCCAAAGCCAGCAAAGTCATGACCAAACTCGATTTCAAATCCGTTTACGACCTGAAAGGCGGCCTCGAAGCCTGGAAGAAAGCCGAAAAGCCCGTCGAGAAATAAGGCCCCCCCACCTCTCCGACGGCGCCATTCCGTGAACCGTCAAGCAGGGTAGGGCGGTCAGCACCCCGATGCGGAGCGGACGGAAACAACGGTGAGCTTGAGCTGGATCTTGCAGCGGCCGCCATGCCCGGTTGGACGCATGTCTCCAAAATTGTGCGTGAAAAGCCATGCCATTGACCTTGTGGAAAAAGCGAGGACTGACGGACTGACACCGGCGCGGACTATCTGGTTGACGGTTAATATTACCGCCGCACACTAATGCATCCTATGAGGGCGATCCTTAAATTCAAACCAGCGGCTGGTGCGCTCACAATCGTAGTGTGCTGGCTTGCTCTCACAGCCAGCGCTGACGTGAGCAAGCAGGCGACGTGGGAGGTCGTAGCGGGCGGAAACGGTCATACTTACCGGGTGGTCGCCAAATCCAGCCTGATCTCGTGGGACTCCGCCAACGTGGCGGCGGTGGCGGCGGGCGGATATTTGGCCACGATCACCTCGGCTGCGGAAAACTCGTTCGTCTTCTCGTTGGTTAACGACCCAACCTACTGGACCCAGACCGCCAACGGACATGGTCCGTGGATCGGTGGCTACCAGCCCACCGGGGCGGGCGAACCGAACGGCGGCTGGACCTGGGCAACGCGAACGGGCCTCACCACCCCCGAACCTTTCTCGTTCACGAACTGGGAGGTGGGCGAGCCCAACAACCTCACCGCCACTGTCAGCGGCGTCGCGCATAATCAGGATCGCGTGGCCTACTTCCATTCGGGCAACGGACGGGCCGCCACCTGGAGCGATGAGTTCAACTTGACCGGCGCGAGTCTAAATCAATGGACCATGTCCTACGTCATCGAATTCAGCGGCACCCCGCCCATCTTGGCCAACCCGCGAAGCTTGCCCGACGGCTCCTTTCAATTCACATTTACCAACCGGCCAGGCGCATTCTTTGAAGTGCTGACCACCACCAACCTCGCCTTGCCTTTGACCAATTGGACCTTGTCCGGCAGCGCCACGGAAGTTTCCCCCGGCCAGTTTCAGTTTACGGATATGCCGCCAACAAACTCTCTGCCGCGCTTCTACCGCGTGCGGACGCCATAGGCACCGCGCAAAAATAACTTGAGCAATGATGGCGCTTGGCAAGGCGCTCGTGAGGCGCATACCGTAGCGATCTGCAACGAACGAGCAACGCCGCCAGCAACCAAAAAGACCAGCCGGAACGGTTAGGCTATTTTTTCGCCATGCCCTATTTCTCCTTTCCATGCGCAAAAGCCTCGCACAAATACTTCCCTTCACTCTGCCGACCTCGTCGGCGGGAGTCTGGCGAGCATCCGGTCGAGTCCTGACATTCCCCGCTACCCAATTCCGCACCGGCAGGACACCGTCCGCGCCACAAACCAGAGATGCGTTTACAAGGAACACCTCAACCCTATTCCGGTTGCGGCCGCAGCTTTCTTCCGTAAGCGGCTTGGCTCTTAACGCAATTTGTAGGCAGGACATGTCGGCTTTCGTTTGGCGCTGACGAACCCACCGCCAAAAACACAGCCAGACTCGGGCAGCCGCTCAGGCTCTCTTGTGAGTTTTCTGCTCTGAGGCGGGCCGCCCCGAGATGGTCCCTTTCTCACCTTTGACGGTTACCTCACTAATCTGCGTTGCAATAGAAGATTTCTCCGAGCAAGCCGCAAGGTTCGTCAAGCACAGGAATGGGGCTGGATGGGCTGCAATCGCTTTCCATCGCCCCCATTACGAAATACCCGTAACGACCTTTAGGGAACGCGCCGGCAGCGCGGTAGCTGCGCCGGCGCCTTTCCGTAAACGGTCAAGCAGGGTAGGGCGGTCAGCACCAGGATGCGGAGCGGACGGAAACAACGGTGACCTTGAACTGGATCTTGCAGCGGCCGCCCATGCCCGGTTGGACGCAGGCTCCAACCTTATGCGTGCAAAGCCATGCCATCAACTTTGTGTGAATAGTGAGAGAGGACTGACCCTGGCACGAAAGGGCACGCAAAAATGGCGGCAGACCAAGGCTGGTGATCGGCGCCACACGGGCGCGGGCTGCTGGCGAAAAGTGGTCGCATTGATTTCTTTTGCGCAGGCTGGTCAGAATAAGAACTAAAATTGCATGTCGTGCTTGGGTTACAGTTGTCGGTTTGCACAAGTGGAGCGGTCTGAAATAAATTTTTTACGGTTTTTCCAAATAGGTTTTGACTCCGATTCTGGTGTCCATCATATTGGATAAATATTCCGCCCGTACGTGGGGAGCCCTAACCAAAAAATTGACACCCAAACTGTGACGTGTCCGCCAGTTCACCTTGGTTTCAGCCGCCAGCTTTAATCGTTGTCCTGATGCCATGACCCGCCAGCGGGTCAGGATCACCTGTATTGCCGCCGCCGCGGCTGGCTGTCCTGCAATGAACGGCGGTGCGCAGTGAGCCCGATTTCCGTGACGAAGCTCAGAAACAAAACAGCAACATAGTTGCAACCAAACGAACCCCAACCCATGAAATACAAACACCTCCCGCTGGCGCTTGCCCTTACCTTGGCAAGCGCGGCTCGCGCTGATTACAACCCGATCGCCTTGACCCCAGGCAGCTTCACTTTCGACATTGTCGTCGAAAAGACGGCGCCGCTGCCGGAAATCTCCAAAGGTCTGACAACTGCCTCCATGGATGTAGGTGTCAATGGGACGGGCTATACGTGGTACGAGGTCGCGTTCGACGCGGCAGCCCCCACGACGGGAATCCCCCATCCCAACGCCATTTTCAGCGCCTCGTCCGCGACCAATCATCTGTTCCAGATGCCGCCGAGCTATGCCACCAACAACATGCTGTACGTTGATGCTACTCATGGCGGCAGCCTTGTCCCCAGCAGCCCGGCTGCCTACACAACCCTGTCTTTCCTGGATTCCAGCGCTAACGGACCGCTGGCTATCGGCTTCACCATTTCCTTCGCGGATGGATCGGTTCAGACGGGTACGTTCAGCGCTCCTGATTGGTTTGGCTCCGGCAACCTGGCCTACACGGCGAACGGGCGCGTCACGTCGGATACCTTTGCCTTTGGGAACGTGAACGGGGGCACCGTCAAGTTATGGTTTAGCGACGTCACCTTGTCCAACACGGTCAGCGCAGTTACCAACATCGCGTTGGCCTACGGCGGAACGGGTGGTCGAGGTGGTGTTTTTGCGGTCAGCGGCTCGACGGGCGGAAGCTTCGCCCCCGTGGTCGTGACCGGATTTACTCAAGACACGGTGGTCGAATCGCCGGCCAACCTGTTCGCCTACACCACGGCGTCCATGGATACCGGCACGAACAACACCGCCAACACCTGGTATGAGCAGGGCTGGCAATGGCAGGCACCCACCACCGGACTGCCGCCGGCGGGGTCCACGATCAACAGCTTTTCGGCGCCCGACCACCATTACACCATGCCGGGGAGTTACACCGCCCCGAACGCGATTCTGATCGATACGAACCACCAGATTGCAAACATCACGCCCACGACCCCGACGAATTACACCGCGTTCTCCCTGCTGACCGCCGGCGGGAACATCGGGGGAAACACCAGCGTCATGACCAACCTCTGCATCATGCAGCATGCCGATGGCACGTCGGAGACGAACCTCTTCTATGCTTACGATTGGTTCAACAGCGCCATTCCCTACGCGTACAAAGCCGCCGGTCGCCTGAACCTCAACAACCGGCAGCCCAACACCGTCAACGGCAGTTTCCCGCGGTTGTTCGAGTCGCAATTTCCGCTGTTCAACACGTTGAGTCCGGTCACGAACATATTGATCAAGTTCAGCAAATCGCCCGGTGTGAGTGCCACCACGTATATCATGGCGGTGAGCGCCACCGCAGGTGCCATAGCGCCGGTCGTCAACACCGCGCCGGTGCCGGCAAATGTGTATGCGGGCGATACCGCCCATTTCTTTGCGACCCTCTCCGCCGGCTCGCCGCCGATTACTTATCAGTGGCAGAAGGGGACGACCAACGGCGGCTTCTTCAATCTCACTGACGGTGGCAACATCCTGGGCTCGGGCACGGACAGTCTCTTCGTGAGCGGCGCGAGTCTCAGCGACGTCTCCAATTACCGGCTGATCGTCAGCAACCCGGCGGCGGGCGTGACCACCGCCCCGGTGGCGCTGACCATTCTCTCCCCCTTGAATGACGTGGTGGCTGCGGGCGATCCGAACGCCCGCTTCACCGGCACCACTTACACCACCAACGGCGCGGCCAAAGCGATTAATAAAACCAACGACACCTTCTCACTCGCCGGGACGACCGGTGGCGTGATCCCGTTCACCGGGCCGGCCGGCCTCGTGGTTTCTCCCTCGCTGGGCAACACCATTGTGACCGGCATCCGGCTTTATACCGCCAGCAACAATCCCCAGGATGACCCGGCTGATTACACCCTGGAAGGTTCGACGGATGGCGGCGCTACCTACACCTTGATCGCGTCGAATCCGATCGCGATGCCGGCCGAACGGAACGCCGTCATTGGAATGCCGATCAATCCGACGAATCAATTCCTGGCCCAAGACCTATTCAACAATACCCTTGGTTACTCGACTTACCGGTTGACTTTCTCGACCGTGAAAGACCCGACAACGGCGGGCACCCTGCAGGTCGGGGAGATTGAACTGCTGGGGGTTGCGGACGCGGTTCCGCCGCTGGTCACGCTGCAACCCCTGCCGGTGACCGTTTACGCCGGTGGCAACGCGACCTTCAAGGCCGGCGGGGCCGGACCGCCGCCGTTGACCTACCAATGGTTGCTGAACGGCGTCACGCCAGTGGCCAATGGGACGAACGCGAGCCTGACGCTCACCAACGTGCAGACCTCCGCTTCCGGTAATTATAGCTGCACGATCACTGACATTTATGGTTCGACTAACAGCGCGGGCGCATTGCTGACGGTGATACCGTTCCCGACCAACGGTTATCCGGCAGCGGTGCTGGCCGATAATCCGCTCTCCTTCTGGCGCCTGGGCGAACAGCCGGACAATGGCACCGGGAACAACGGCACGGTGGCCTTTGATTACGTGCACAGCAATAACGGCGTTTATACGAACGTGAACCTCGCGCAAACCGGCTACAATACCAACGACACCGACACGGCGGTTGCCTTCGGCGTCTCGACTGTCACCGACAGCGCGGTCGTGGGTATTACCGGCGTCGATTTCGGGACCCCGGCCACGAACAGCGCGGCGTTCTCGGTGGAAGCCTGGGTGTTCGGGGGCGCGCAGACGCTTGATGCTGGCATCATCAGCAAGGGCGCGGGCGCGGGCGGGGAGCAATTCAACCTCGACACCGGCGCTGGCGGAGCGAACCACTATTTCCGGTTCTTCGTTCGCGATGCTGCCGGCGGCGTGCATCTGGCCGACTCCGGCACGAACGCGCCGGATGGCAATTGGCATCACGTCGTCGGGGTTTGCGATCAGGCCCACAGCAATCTGGTCCTCTACGTGGATGGCTTCCGCAAATCAGCGGCCACGATTTCACCGACGAGCGGATTGCTCGCCTCGACTGCGCCGGTGAGCATCGGTTCGCGCCGGTCAGGCCCAACCACGGGTTATAACAGCCAGTTCTTCGGCACGATCGACGAGGCTGCGATCTATGGTTACGCGTTGAGCCCCGCCCAGGTGCTCGCGCATTATTTTGCATCGGGCATCGTTCCGCGCTTCACCACACAGCCGACCAACGCCATCGCGAACGAGGGTGCATCGGCGACGTTTGTCGCTGTGGCATTCGGTTCGCCGACCTTGACCTACCAATGGTACGATGTGACCGCGGGGCTGCCCGGCACCCTGCTCCCCGGAAAAACCTCGCCCACCCTCGTATTGAACAGCGTTTCGGCCAGCCAGAACGGGAACGCCTACGCGCTGGCGGCCAGCAACGGCTCGGGCTCGACCACGAGCACGACGGTGACGCTGCAAGTGGTCACCGGTCC
>JAQGOT010000642.1 GCA_028293465.1 Pedosphaera sp.
CCCTGTTTTGGCTCATGGGACGCAAACTGCCCATCCGTCACCGCCTCGGGCTGGCGTTGCTGTTGGAAGCGGGCTGGGAGCTGTTGGAAAATTCCCCCCTCATCATCAACCGCTACCGCGACGCCACCATCGCCCTCGGTTACGTGGGCGACAGCGTCATGAATTCATTGAGCGACGTGCTGATGATGGCCATGGGTTTTCTGTTCGCGGCTTGCGCACGACCTTGGATGAGCCTGGCCCTGCTGGTCGTGATGGAAGTCGGCTGTGCCGTGTGTGTCCGGGACAACCTGACGCTGAACGTCATCATGCTGATCCACCCGGTCGAGGCCATCAAATCGTGGCAGATGGCCGGCCGACCGCTTTAAAGTCCGGGGCGCAGACACCATTTGCGCCGAAATTGCGGGTGTGCGTTATTGTGACCAAGGGAGGATCGAAGCTTTTATGTGATTGTCAGCCGGAGCCGGCGGGAGGGTGCGAGCAAGGTAGCAACTAATCCTTGAAAGTCGGGCGCTGCGGGGGAATTTTTACTTGAGGGAAGTTTAAACAGCAAAACCGGAGGAGCTTTTTTATGGAACACGTTTCAATCCCGGACATACCGATCAAGGCATCACGCGTCGGCCTGGGCACCTGGGCCATGGGTGGCGTTTCGTGGGGACACACCGACGACGACGAGTCGATTCGCACCATCCATTCCGCTCTCGACCGCGGGATCAATCTCATCGACACGGCACCCGCCTACGGCGACGGCCACGCGGAAGAAGTTGTCGGCCGGGCCCTGGCAGAACGGGGCGGCCGCGAGCGGTTGATCATTGCCACCAAGGTCGGCCTCGAATGGCGCGGTAATACGATATTTCGGATCGCAACACGCGAACGGATCTTCGAAGAGATTGACGCTTCGCTCAGACGCTTGCAGACCGATTATCTCGACCTTTATCAGGTGCACTGGCCCGACCCGCTGGTCCCCATCGAGGAAACCGCTGCAGCGATGCTCGAACTCAAGCAGCAAGGGAAAATCCGCGCCATCGGGGTGTCCAATTATTCAGTGGAAGAGATGGAGCGCTTTCGTTGCGTGGCCCCGCTCGCTTCCGCCCAGCCGCCTTACAATATATTCGAGCGCACTGCGGAGGACATCATTGCCTGGTGCGAGGCGCATGGCGTGGCCACGCTTGCCTACGAGGTGCTCTGCCGTGGATTGCTCACCGGCCAAATCCATCCGGACACCCGGTTTGCAGAAGATGATCTGCGCCGGACGGATCCCAAGTTCCAACCGCCGCGCTTCGCCCAATATCTCGCGGCGGTGCAACGGCTCGAAGAATTTGCGCGTAACCGGTATGGCAAAAGCCTGCTCGCTCTGGCGGTGCGCTGGGCCCTTGATCAACCGGGCGTTAGTGTCGTCCTTTGGGGCACCAGACATCCGAACCGGCTCGAGCCGCTCAACGAAGTTTTCGGCTGGCGAATTGATGCCGCGGCCAATGCCCAGATCGATCGTATTCTCAGCGAGACGGTCAGAGACCCGGTTGGCCCCGAGTTCATGGCTCCTTCGGTGCGCCCGGCCACCGAGGCACACGCGATCTTCTGACTTGCTCCTGATCAAGGTCTGTGTTGCCGATTCGTAGAAGACGGGGTGGTTACCCTATATCGCCATCCCGGTTCTCGGGTAGCGTGGAAGGAAGGGTTTCTTGGTCCATGATGTGCGGCAGGCGTTCGACCAGGCCCGAGACTTGAGGACTAATATGGAAGGTGATGCTCACGATGACGATCCACCTCTGGGAAACCGGGCGGATGCGCAATACTGGCCGAAAAACTACCAATGGCCTCAAACTGAAGCTGACCGGTTGGAGATGCTGAAGACATGCGAGGAGAACGTCGCCGGCAATCCTCGATTAAGGAAGGCGCAGCCTCCTGAGGAAAAAAGAAAAGCCAGGATCGGCCACCGTTCTGAAGCTGCCGCCGGCATCCCCGCCATTCTCAAGACGATGCAGTATGGCTTGGACGAAATGAGCGTGGGACACTTGCTCAAATCTTACCTTAAAATCAACCAAAAGGACGGGTTTGACTGTCAAAGCTGTGCCTGGCCGAACCCGGATGGAAAACGTTTCGTGGCGGAATTCTGTGAAAACGGGGCCAAGGCCGCCGCATCGGAGGCAACCACCCGCCGGGTCACACCGGAGTTCTTTCAAAAATGGTCGGTTGATGAACTGGCCGACCAAACAGATCATTGGCTCAATGAGCAGGGCCGTATTACCCAGCCGATGGTTCTGCGGCCGGGGCGGCGCCATTATGAACCGATCGATTGGAGTGATGCCTTTGCGCTCATCGCGGGCGAATTGAACCGGCTCGCTTCGCCGGACGAGGCTGCCTTCTACACCTCCGGCCGCACGAGCAACGAAGCCGCGTTTATCTACCAGCTTTTCGTCCGCCAGTTCGGGACGAACAATCTGCCGGATTGCTCCAACATGTGCCATGAATCCTCCGGCACCGGGATGGTGGAGAGCCTCGGCGTGGGCAAGACCACGGTGATGTTTGGCGATTTCACCAAAGCGGACCTGATCTTCTGCATCGGCCAAAACCCGGGCACCAACCATCCGCGCATGTTGACCACGCTCCAGGACGCGAAGCAGAACGGCGCGAAGATTATTGCCATTAATCCCCTGCCGGAAGTCGGTTTAATCCGTGTCAAGAACCCCAACCCGCAGGAATTTTCCAATCCGCTGTCCTATGTCGCGGACCTGTCGGGAAAAGGGTTCAAGCTCGCCGACCTTTTCCTGCAAGTGCGCATCAATGGCGACGTCGCGGTGCTCAAGGGCATCATGAAGTCGATCTTGGAAGAGGAGGATCGCCGCCCGGGCGAAGTGCTCGACCACGAGTTCATCAAGCAGTACACTGCGGGGTTTGACGACTTTGCCGCCGATCTCCGGCGCACGAGTTGGGAGGAGATCGTGGAGGAAAGCGGAGTTCCAAAAGACCGGATTGCCGAGGCCGGTCAAATGATGGCGAACGCAAAGCGCATGATCGGCTGTTGGGCCATGGGGCTGACCCAGCACAAGAACGGAGTCGATAACGTCGAGGCCGCCATCAACGTGCTGCTGCTGGGCGGCCACATGGGCAGGCCGGGAGCCGGCGCCTGCTGCGTGCGCGGACATTCCAACGTGCAGGGCGATCGTACCATGGGCGTCTGGGAGCAGATGCCCCAGGCATTTCTCGACGCGCTGGGACGTGAGTTCAACTTTACACCGCCGTCAAAGCATGGCTGCGACACGGTGGATACGATCAAGGCGATGCACCATCGGGCCATCAAGGTCTTCTTTGCCATGGGCGGGAACTTTCTTTCCGCCACGCCGGACACCTGTTACACCGCCGAAGCATTGAGCCGCTGCCGCCTCACGGCGCATGTTTCGATAAAACTGAACCGCGCGCACCTGATTACCGGAGAGCAGGCGCTGATCCTGCCCTGCCTTGGCCGGTCGGAGAAGGACCGCCAGGCTGCGGGTGAGCAGTTCGTGACGGTTGAGGACGCGTTGAACGTCATCAGTTCCTCGCGCGGAGTGATCGAGCCCGCCTCGCCCCACCTGCTGAGTGAACCGGCCATCGTGGCTGGATTGGCGAAAGCCACCCTGGGGAGCCGAAGCACCGTGGACTGGGATGCCCTGGTAGCGGATTACGACCGCATCCGTGACCACATCTCGCATGTCATCCCCGGCTTTGAGGATTTCAACCGGCGAATTCGCGCGGATATTTTTTACCTGCCCAATGCGGCGCGCAACCGTGTGTTCAAGACCACAACGGGAAAGGCAAATTTCATCGTGCACCAGATTCCGCACCATGATCTCAAACCGGGCGAGTTCCTGATGACCACCATCCGAAGTCACGATCAATTCAACACGACCATTTACGCGCTGAACGACCGGTATCGCGGAGTGTATGGCGGGCGTCG
>JAQGOT010000672.1 GCA_028293465.1 Pedosphaera sp.
GATCGCCAAGGGCATTTCCCCCAACCACGGCCTGTTCGCCTATCCCGTGCTCATGGCGGCCGACATTTTGATTTACGACTCCAACGTCGTCCCGGTGGGCAAGGATCAGAAGCAGCACGTCGAAATGACCCGCGACATCGCCAGCAAGTTCAACGAGCAATACGGCCAGACCTTTCTCATCCCCGAGCCGCGGATTCGCGAAGAGGTCGCGCTCGTGCCCGGCACCGACGGCCAGAAGATGAGCAAGAGCTACGGCAACACCATCGAAATCTTCGGCGAAGAAAAAGCGACCCGCAAAAAAATCATGGGCCTGGTGATGGACAGCCGTTCCCCCGCCGAACCCAAGCCGGATGCGGAGAAGAATATCGCCGTCCAATTGCTCAAGCTCGTGGCCGCGCCGGACGTTGCGAAAGATTTTGAAGACCGCTTGCGCGCCGGCGGCCTCGGTTACGGCGATTTGAAAAAGGCGCTGTTCGAGAACTATTGGAACTACTTCGCCGCGGCCCGCGCCAGGCGGGCGGAGTTGTCAGCCAACCTGGACTACGTGAACGGCGTTCTCGCGGACGGCGCCGCCCGCGCCCGCACCCTCGCGCAACAAGTCCTGAAGCGGGCCAAGCTGGCCAGCGGCCTGGATTAACGGCGCAGGTCACCTCGGTCACAGACAAGCCAACGCGGGGTGCTGCTGGCAATTGGGACGCATTCGGACACCGCCCCGGAGCGCGGCTTTCAAGCCGCTTCAGCGCAAGAACACTGCGAGCTGCTTGGACGAATCGAAATCCGCCTGAACTTTACTAATCCTCACCCGGATCGACTGGAGCGGGTGACTGCAACCGCACTCCAAATCCTTCCCGAAGCGGCAGCCGGTTCACCTTCTCCCCGGGGGACCACGATTCGCGCAGCGAACTTCCTTCCTCCGGAAACTGACTCGTGGCGGGCTTGGGAAGCCATTGGGACGGGGTGAGGGCGAGCGTTCCCCACTACTTCATACCAAGGAACATTGATGCAAGCTCAATTGGAACGGCGCCCGCGCTGCGCTGGAATAAGCCGGCCAAATTAGCTTCACGTGTACCCGCTTATAGCCCCAAATGGAACTACAACAATAAAGCAGGAGTCTTCCTATGATTCAAAACCGGATTCAACTCGGTCGCCTGGAGCAAACTCAATTCTTATTGCGCAGCAGGGTTCCCGCTGGGTGCCTCCCTGTTTCGCAACCCCGGATGTGTCTGCTGCTAATGCTGCTGACCTTTTTCGTTGGGGCTCCCGCTTGGGGGCAAGCTCCAGGGTTTTTGTGGTCCACCAACCTGGGAGCCCGCGTCTTCGCCATCGACTCGCAAACGAACGCGTATGCTTCCCTCAACGGTAATGTCATCCAAATCAACGCGGCTGGCGTCCCTGTCCAGACCAACGCCATCTGCCCACGCCCCGGGACTGCACAGCGTGATGCGGCGGGCAACTTTTACTTCGCCGGCACTTTTACCGGGGTTCAAAACTTCGGCGGGGTGAGCTTGACCAATAACCCCGGGACGGGCCCGGCATATTTGGCCAAGTATTCAAGTGCCGGAACCTTGCTCTGGGCCCATGGCTTCGGGCCTTCGGGCTATTATCTGACTGGTTACTTGAACGTCGGCAATCTGAGCGTCGATCCCACAGGCGTTGCCTATGTCATCTATACCTTCGCATATTCCACCTCGGGCAACGCTTCACAGGTGCTCCGGTTCGATGCCGCTGGCGGCACGACTTGGGAATCACGCGTCGGCGCGACTTCCCAGACCAATGGCTATGTACTCGCGTACAAGCTGGGCGGACCCGGCATAAGCATCAGCCCCTACCGCTTTGACCAGAACGGTGGTTTGACACCCTTACCCGCTTGGCAATCCTTCGAAAATTATCCAACCCGCCCAACGGCGGCCGGCCCGTCGGTAATGCCGCGGGCGAGGTTTACAATGTGGGACACAGCCAGTTGACGAAACGTGATTCCTCCGGGGCAGTTGTCTGGACTTCATATTCGGGAGACTGGTGGACTATTGCCGAAGACCCTTGGGGTGGCGTTTACAGTGCCGAGGACGGTGGCCATCTCGCCCGCTATGATTCCGATGGAAACCAGGTATGGGTGAGCACTCTGGCTTCGGCTTGTCTCGCCTTGAACTCCGATGCCCAAGGCAACCGCTTCCTTTCTTTGGCGGATGGCACGGTGGCGCGCCTGGGGCCGGAGTTGATGGCCGCGCCGCTCGTCACCAATGCCCCAAACGGCGAGACCGTGCTGGTGGGAGATGCGGCTGCCTTTAGCTCCTCCGCTTCCGGTTTCATGCCGTTCCGCTACGCCTGGCTATTCCAGGGCAACCTCCTCCCGGGCGCGACGAGCGCCACTCTCCAAGTGTCGGGTGCTTCCGCCGCGCAGGCTGGTCCTTACTCGATCGTGGTCTCCAACTCCTTGGCCGTGGTCACCAGCACACCGGCGCTGCTGCGGGTCAAGTCCGTTGAACTCTACCGCGGCACCCAGGTGCTGGATCAAGGCGCTTACGTCTTTCCAACGCCGCCCACGCCCCTCCGCCGGTTACTCGTTCCTGTATTGGTTGGGCGATGCCGCCGGCACCAATCCTGTAAGCAATCTGGCCATGGACAGCGACAAGATCGCTCGGGCCGTGTTTGGCACCACGCTCTCAGCCACGGTGGCAGGCAGCGGTCAGGTTATTTTGGATCCACCGGGCGGGGTTTATCCCTACGGAACCGTCCTTCGCCTGACGGCGGTACCGCAATCGGGCAGCTACTTCGGCTTCTGGGGCAACGCGGCCACCGGCAACACCAATCCATTATACTTCACGATCTCGAGCCCCAATCCGGTGGTCTCTTCGATTTTCACTGCCAACTCCGCAAACCAGGTGGCGCTCACCGTGCTGGTAAACGGGCACGGACGGGTGACGGCCAATCCGAGAGCCAATTCCTTTTCCACAAGTCCGGTCTCCGGCTTCGTCACGTTGACCGCCGTGCCCGATGCGGGCCAGAGCTTTCTGAATTGGAGTGGCGACGCCAGCGGCACCCAAAACCAGCTCAGCATCTCGATGAACCAAAACCGGGTGATCAACGCCAATTTCACGAGTCGTCCCGGCCTGCGGGTTGACCGGCCGGGCTTGGAAGGGTTCACGCCTGAAGGGTTCCGCCTCACTCTTGTGAGCGACCCCATGTCCCACTACGAAATTATGTCCTCCACGAACCTCAGCACGTGGACGAGCCTGGGCGTGGTAACGAACACCTCCGGCGAGGTGCAGATTACGGACCCGGCCGCCGCCCAATCCCGCGCAGGATTTTATAAGGCAATTCTGGCACCCTGATCTGTCAGGCCCGCAACCTAGAATCGCCTTGCCAAACTAAGGCCGCCGGATCGGGTCCTGGAGGGCGGACCAGGTCGGTGTCAGATTGGTTCCGATAACCCGGTCACGCTTGGCCAATTCAGCATGCCCGTCGGAAAAAGCCAGGTTCACTGCGCCATTGGGATGGTTCAGCAAGTTCGGGTTTACCATGTTCCTATTCGTCCAGGCGAACCGCTCTGCCAACAGTATATTTGTGGCGGTGTTGTTCGAGAGTCCGTCATAAAAGGCATAGTCGTTGCCATTCGACTGGAAGAAGGCTCGATCCAACGAAGGGACAAATCTCTTTCCGAACCAAGCGCGCTCCTTTTCGCGCCGGTTGGCGACTTCCGGGCAGAT
>JAQGOT010000699.1 GCA_028293465.1 Pedosphaera sp.
GTAAAAGCAACCACTCTCTCGCTGGTAGAGCCAATAACGGTGCTTCATAATCGCATGTTGAGGCTAAGCGATTCCGAGAAGAGTGCGTTACGGTGTACGCACCGACTTGGCACCGGATTGGTGCGAATTCGAGCGGAAACAGGCCACTTGCGGACGGTTCCCACACAGTTTGCTACACAATCGGGCTTTTGGTCGACCTACCTGAGGAGCCGCCGTTGAACATCAACGACTTAATGAAGTGGCTCCAAAGGTAGGACTCGAACCTACAACCGATCGGTTAACAGCCGATTGCTCTACCATTGAGCTACTTTGGATACCAAAGGACGCGCAATTTACAAAGCGTTTGGCTACGCGTCAACTGATTTTACCCCGGTTTTACCCCAGTTCAAGCCCCCTGTTGGCAATTGGGACAATAGAATGTGCTTCTGGCTGCCTGAAAAAGGCGGCGAATCGGGGTTCCACACTCGGAACAGGGCCGACCGTGGTGATCATAGACGCGGAGCCGTTCCTGGTAGAAATCTGATCCGCCTCCAGCACTGCCATAATAGAAAAGTCCGTCCCGCCGCCCCGTCCCGGCGAAGTCCAAGGGTATTGTGCTGCCGTCCTCAATGGCTTCACCAAGGACCGCTTGAATCGCGTGCAAAAGCCGTTTTACTTGGACGAGTTTCAACCGCTTGGCCGCGAGGCGGGGAGAGATACCGGCACGGAACAGAGCCTCGCTGGCATAAATGTTTCCCACTCCCGCGACCAGGGCTTGGTCGAGCAGTTTGATTTTAATCGGCTGGGCGGACCGTTTCAGGGCGGCGGCCAAATACTCCACGGTAAATTCGGGGCCGAAAGGTTCGGGGCCAAGCCGGGAAAGAGAGCTGGTGTCCAAGGTGAACCGCCCGAAGTAACGCGTATCCTCATAGATGAGATTGTACCGGCCCAGATTCAAGACGACAGCGGCATGTTTGGGCAGGACCGCCTTCTGGGGAAGTAGAAACATGCGTCCGGTCATTCCGAGGTGGCCTACGAGCAGCAGGGGTTCGCGGCGGCGGGCGGGTCGAAGGGTAAATAGGAGATATTTGCCGCGTCGAACCAAGGCTTTGAAGGTTGCGCCTTGGAGCGCTTGCACCAGGTGACGCTCAGGCGTCGGGGCGATGACTTTCGCGCGCCGCACCTGAATGCGACGAATCGTCTTATTTTTTAAGACCGGCGCGAGGTGGCGAACCAGGATTTCGACTTCAGGTAATTCAGGCATGGCGAATCATTTCTCATCAAACTTTCAGCGATACCACAGGAAGTGCAAGCCTGCGGATGATGGATGGTGGCCGGTGACTCCTCAAACGTGGGCTGGCAATAATGCCAACACCTCGGCGTCGGTGGTCTGTGGGAAATTGTAATAGTATTGGCCGACGGCCATGAAATCCGGATCGATTACCAGAACGATGATTTCGTCGGCCACTCGAGACAACCGGTCTACAGCCTCGGTGGAGGCGACGGGAGCCGCAACGATCACGCAGGAGGCATGTTGCTCCTTCGCCGATGCGACAGCGGCTTCGGCGGTAGCGCCCGTGGCAAGGCCGTCATCAATGATCAACACGCGTTTGCCTGCGAGTTCCAGGAGGCCGGTTGGATGAAATTTAGCCTGATAATCTTTGAGTCGCTCCTTTTCCTCGGCAATGACTTCCTCAAGCTCAGCTCGGTCAACACGGCTTTGGGCCATTACATCCTGATCCAGCAACACAACATCAGGCTCAGCGAGCGCACCCACGGCGAACTCCCGGTTGCGGGGGTGGCCAATTTTCCGAACCACCAAAACATCCAGCGGCCGATTCAATTTATGGGCGACAAACGCAGCCACAACCACACCTCCGCGGGGCAAGCCGAGAATGACATCCGCTCGCACACCGCGCGCCAGCAGCTCCTGGCCGAGTCGCAAACCAGCTTCTTCACGTGATGAAAAAGTCACCCATAAAACTCGTCCGCTTGGAGGCAGAAATCAACCGAGTGACGCCGACCATCAAAAATGAGCCATGATTGTGCGGCTCAGGGTGGCGAAAGGGCGTAATCCCCCACCGGGCTGAAACGTCAGCGCCGACTTACGTTGCCGGTCAGGGAGCGGGAGCTCAGGAGGTGACGAGGGTGCCGACCTTTTCGCCCAGGACGACGCGCTTGAGGTTGTGTGGACGGAAGAAATCAAAAACCACAATCGGCATCTTATTATCCATGCAGAGGGAAAAGGCGGTGGAGTCCATCACCTTGAGCTGCTTTTGGAGGGCTTCGAGGTAAGTAATCTGGGGATAGCGTTTGGCGTTGGGATTCTTCTTCGGGTCACTGTCGTAAATGCCATCGACCTTGGTGGCTTTCAAAATCACCTCAGCGCCGATTTCGTTGGCGCGCAAAGCGGCGGCCGTGTCGGTGGAAAAATACGGATTGCCGGTCCCGCCGCCGAAGATCACCACCCTGCCCTTTTCCAAATGGCGCACGGCGCGGCGACGAATGAAGGTTTCCGCAACCTGGGCCATGGTGATGGCGGTTTGCACGCGGGTGGCGACCCCTAATTTTTCCAAGGCATCCTGCAAGGCCAATGAGTTGATGATGGTGGCGAGCATCCCCATGTAATCGCCGGTGGCGCGTTCAATGCCGCGTTCACTCCCGGCGAGGCCGCGAAAGATGTTGCCGCCGCCGATGACCACGACCACCTCGACACCCAGTTCGCGAACTTCGCCGATCTGCTGGGCCATGTCGTGGACGGCTTCGGGCGAAATACCCACCCCGGACTGGCCACCCAACGCTTCACCGCTCAATTTTAGGAGAATTCGACGAAATTTGGGCTTGGTGGACTTTTTCATAAGATTAGCAGCTCACTTGCGAACTTGCGGAGCGTTTTTAACAATCAGGAGAACGCGCGTCAATTCTTATGCGGTGAAATGACTTGGCTTGCTTACTTCTGGTAATAATCACGTTGGCCGAGCCTTATTGGTAAAGAAAAGGGCGTCCTTGCGGACGCCCTTGAATTGAATAGGTCTTACTGGCTTAAGCAGCCGGTGCTTCACCGACCTGGAATCGGACGAAGCTGCGAATGGTGATTTCGTCGCCCAATTGCTTGCTGACGGAAGCCACATGTTCCTTGACGGTGACTTCGGAGCTCCTCTTCACGAAGCCTTGATCAACGAGGCAGTAGCCTTGATAGAATTTTTCGAGCTTGCCTTCGACGATCTTGGCGATCGCCTGGGGCGGCTTATTTTTGACCTGGTCCGCGGCAATTTCCTTTTCCTTGCTGATCAAGGCCGGGTCAATCTGTTCGCGAGAAACCACGAACGGATGTCCCGCGGCGATTTGCAAGGTGATGTCGCGCACGAGTTGTTTAAATTCCTCATTGGCCACCGTGGCTTCCTTGCCCGCCCCGACTTCGACAAGCACGCCCACCTTGGCACCCGTGTGAATATAGGCAGCCACGAGGCCGTTGCCGCTGACTTCCATGCGGTGAAAGCGGGGGATTTGGATGTTCTCGCCGATCTTGGCCACTTGCGCGGTCCGGAGCGGTTCCAAATCAGTCTTCGGATCGGTGAGGAGCGTGCGGGCAACTTCATCGCCGAAAGCGCGGAAGCCTTCGTTTCGCGCGACGAAATCCGTCTCGCAATTGATTTCGACCAGGATCCCCGCGCGCGCGCCGGGTTGGATGCTTTGGACGATCAAGCCTTCATTCGCCTCACGCGAGGCTTTTTTGGCGGCCGAAGCGGCCCCTTTTTTGCGGAGGATGTCAACGGCGGCATCGAGATTGCCAGCGGCCTCGGTCAAGGCCTTTTTGCAATCCATGAGACCGGCGTTGGTCATTTCTCTTAATTTGCCGACGGCGGCAGCGGTAATTTCAGCCATAAATTTTGTTATATTGGAAGTTGTGGGTTAAAAGCGAAACGCGGCGACAGCACTCGGGCCGGCACCGCGTTCCGGTGAAAACTGATTAGGCCTGGAGCGTGGCCAGTTGCTCAGGCGTCGCGGGGCTCGCGGGAGCTTCCGCGGGTGCGGGGGACGGCTCCGGCGTCGGTTGCGCGGCTTCGGCCTCAATTTGCTTGCGACGCGCGAACTTGGCTTCGAACTCGGCATGCGCCTGGGTGACAGTCTGGCTGACAGTCGCCAAAATCACGCGGACGGAACGGATGGCGTCGTCATTGCCGGCGATCGGGTAATCCACGAGATCGGGATCTCAATTGGTGTCCACGATGGCGACGACGGGGATTTTCAAGCGACGCGCTTCGGCGACGGCATTGT
>JAQGOT010000711.1 GCA_028293465.1 Pedosphaera sp.
CCAATGCCGGAAGCGGGACCGCCCAAGGTAAAGATTTACTTTTTGCCGAACCTGCTGACGGCGGGCAATCTGACCTGCGGGTTCGTGGCGCTGACGAAGATCGTGGAGGCGGATCTCACCAAGGACGGCTTTACCCAGATCAAGATGGCGCTGGTTTACATTCTGCTGGCCTGCGTCTTTGATTTGTTCGATGGCCGGGTGGCGCGGATGGGCGGTCGCGAAAGTCCGTTCGGACGGGAGTTCGATTCGCTGGCGGATTTGATCTCCTTTGGCGTGGCGCCGGCGTTTTTGATTCATCGGATTGTATTGAAGGATGTGTTCATCATGCACCCGGAGATCGGCTGGTTCATCGCGTCGATCTACGTGGTTTGCGGCGCGTTCCGGTTGGCGCGATTCAACTGTCTGTCCGCCATGGCCGGCTCCGGTGGCGGCAAGGAATTCCTGGGCTTTCCCATTCCGTCGGCGGCGGGCCTGGTGGGATCGCTCACCTATTTCATGATCTGGCTGGACGAGAAAGATTTCGTCCAGGGCTCGTGGAAGTATGCCTTGCCGGCGCTGATGTTGTTTCTTTCCTGGATGATGGTGAGCGAGGTGAAGTATCCGACGTTCAAGTCGCTGGATTTGCGGGCGACGCGGACATTCACGAAAACGTTGGTGGCGATACTTCTGTTGGGGAGTGTGGTGATCACGCAGGGCAAGATCCTGATGTTTTTGCTGCCGGTATTTTTTACCGGCTATCTGGTCTATGGTTTCATCCGGCCGCGGATCTCGCGGAAGGTTCGGGAGGAGATTGAGGAAGAGGACGAGGAAGACGCCCCGACGGTCTGACCGCTGCGCATGCCCGAGCTGCCGCCCATACTGATTGCTGCGCTGACGGGATTTCTGAGCGGGTTGCTGCTGTCAATCCCGGTCGGGCCGGTCAATCTGACGATCATGAATGAGGGAGCCCGGCGGGGGTTCAAGTGGGCGGCGCTGATCGGTTTGGGGGCCTCGGTGATGGAGGTGATCTACTGCGCGATTGCGTTCACGGGTTTCGCCTCCTTCTTCAGCCGCGGCTATGTGAAAGCCGTGATGGAGTTGGCAAGCTTCGTGTTTCTGCTGGGTTTGGGGATGAAACTTCTGCTGGTGAAAACCGTGTCGTCGGAGAATCCCGTCGAAGCGAAGATCGAGACGAAATTGAAACCGCATTCGGCGTTCATGATCGGTTTTGTGCGGGTGATGGGTAACCCGGGCGTGCTGCTGTTTTGGATTATTTTGGCCGCGAATTTTATCTCGCGCGAATGGGTGGCCCCGACCTGGGATGGTAAAGGTGCATGCATTCTCGGCGTGGCGTTGGGGACGAGCTTATGGTTTATGGGTTTGAGTTGGGCGGTGTCGCTGGGACACCGGAAGTTCAGCGACAAGGTGCTGCTGCGAATGGAGAAAGGCTCGGGCATCGGGCTGCTGGCGCTGGGAGCCATCCACGGCGTTCAAATTGTGTGGGAGATGGTCCAGCATCATAAGCAGTGACGCGGGAGAACGTTGGACGAGGCGCTTGCGGACAATTTACTCAACGGCCGAGATTCAAGATCGCGTCCACCTTCGCCTTCACCGCCGGGTCCATTTTGATCAGCGGCGGCCATTCGCGTTTGAAGCCTTCACCGGAGAGCTTTTTCGTCGCGTCGATGCCCAGTTTGCTGCCGATGGCGATTTCACTTGTGGCATGGTCGAGGACGTCGGCGGGGCCGCGGGTAAAAATGCTGTCGCGCTGGGGGTCGGTGTTGGCGCACAGGTGAAAGAGGACCTCGCTCGTGTTATGAACATCCACATCGGCATCCACGACGACCAGGTATTTGGTGAACATCATCTGTCCCATGCCCCAGAGACCATGCATGATTTTATAGGCCTGCATGGGGTAGGTCTTTTTGATGCTGACGAAAACAAGATTGTGGAACACCCCTTCCGCCGGCAGGGCGATGTCCACGATCTCAGGAAAATTCATTTTGAAAATCGGCAGGAATAGTTTGAGGCTGGCGCCGCCGATGTAGAAGTCTTCCATGGGCGGTATGCCGACGATGGTCGCCGGGTAAACCGCGTCCCGGCGATGCGTGATGGCGGTGACGTGGAGGACGGGGTAAGGCTCGGGCAGGGTGTAATATCCTGTATGGTCGCCAAACGGGCCTTCCATACGGAGCGGTTCCTGGGGATCGATGTAGCCTTCGATCACGAAGTCGGCATTGGCTGGAACTTCGAGGTCGTTCGTTTCGCATTTGACGAGTTCAACCGATTTTTTACGCAAGTAACCCGCGAGCAAAAATTCATCCAGACCATCCGGCAGGGGAGCGGTGGCGCAGAAAGTGAAAACGGGGTCGCCACCAAGGAAGATGGCCACCGGCATCCGTTGGCCGGTTTCGTAGTAACGGCGGCCATGGCGCGCGGCGACTTTCTGCAATTGCCAATGCATGCCGGTGGTGCGGTCGTCGTAAACCTGGATGCGATACATCCCCAAGTTGCGGTCGCCGGTGTCGGGGTCGCGGGTGACGACGCACGGGAGGGTGATGAAGCGGCCGCCGTCCAAGGGCCAGCATTTTTGGATCGGCAGGTTGAGGAGGGTTGGAGGCTGAGCGTTGGACGTCGCGGGAGTCTTGATGTCCAGCGCCTTGGGCCAGGGTTCGGTCCGCGTGGGTGGGGCATCGAACTTGTGAATGACCTCCTTGCACGCACCGCTTTTTACCAGCTTGGGTTTGGCGTGGCGCAGATCCAGGGCGGTGCCGAGGAGCTTGAGGGCCTCACGAAAGCTGGTGGGCGGCTTGGCCTTCATGAGCGAGCCGAGTTCGCCCGCGAGTTCGTCCACGTTGCCAACCCCAAGGCTCGCGGCCATGCGCTGGTGCGATCCCAACGCATTGACGACCAGCGGAAACGGGGAGACCTGGCCGTTGACGGTCGGTTTTTCGAAAAGCAGGGCCCGGCCACCACCGGGTTTCTTCATTTCACGGTTGGCGAGTTCGGTGATTTCCAGTTCGGTGGCGACCGGTTGCGGGAAGCGGGTGAGTTGCCCGGTTGCTTCGAGGGTTTTGAGAAAATCGCGAAAGGAATCAAACGCCATAGCACCGAGAAACTAGCAGAACCGGGGAGGCATGCAATGTTGCGTATCACGCAGGGCGGAAGGCAGTCTCGGAAAAATGCTGATACGCTGAACGGTTGAGATGCCCGGCAGGTTTCCCAAACAAGACTTCTATTCCCGCCACGGCTTGCCCGCGCGGTAGCGGGTCAGGCGCTGCTCGGCCTGCTGCGCCACCGCCGCCTGCTGGAGTGTGAGGGCCAGCGCCTGCGCCTGTTGGGCTGTTTGGATGGCCGCTTCAAAGCGCCCCGCCTCGGCATAAGCCTGGTCCAGCGCGCTCAGCATCTGGGGATCATGCTGCTGGGTCAGCACCACGGCCCGTTGGGCCAGCCGCACCGCCTCGGCCCCGTCGCGCAGCTCAACCCGGGGGTGCGTGGCTAAAATGACGGCCAGACCCCGCAGCGGCTCGGCCCAGTCCGGCTCGAGCCGCAACGCCTCCCGATATTCTGACCGGGCGGCTTCGGCTTTGCCGCCCTGCACCAGCACCTTCGCCAATCGGGCATGGGCGTCGGCGTCACCGGGTTTGAGCCGCACCACCTGGGTGAAGGCGTCGGCCGCTGCCTCCCACCGGCCTTGCGCGGCCAAGACCCCGGCCAGATTGTAATACGCCACGTCATTGGTTGGCTCCCGTTGGAGCACCTGGTTCAGGTGCATCTTGGCCTCCTCGAACTGCGCCTGCTGGGCCAGGAGCAGCCCCAGCTTGAGCCGGGCATGGGTCAGCTCGGGCTTGAGCCGCACCGCTTCGGCGTAGTGCAGGCGGGCGCCATCCAGATGCCCCAACTTTTGCAACACGCCTCCCAGTTGATCCTCCGCCTCCGGGAAGTTGGGCTTGAGGCGCAGGGCGGCCTTGAAGTGGTCCACCGCCTCTCCCAGGTTGCCCAACCGGACCAGCACCGCCCCCAGGTTGCTGTGCGCATCCGCCGAGTCGGGCGCCAGACGCAGGCTTTCCCGGTAATGGTTCACCGCCTCTGGAAGGCGGTTTTCTGAAACCCGGAGGTTGCCCAGATTGTAATGCACGTCGGCGGGATCGGGACTGGTGCGCAGGTATTCCTGGTAATGGCGGGCGGCTTCCTCCAAGCGGCCTTGGGCCACCAGCAACTGGGCCAGTCGGTAGTGGGCGGGGTTGTAATCTGGCAGGTCACGCAATGTGGCCTCGTAATACTCGATGGCACTCCGGACCTTCCCTTGCCGGGCGAGGATCAGCCCGAGGTTGTAGAAGCGTACTGGTTCGCCGGGCTGAACCCTTAGCGCCGCCTTGTACTCAGCCAACGCCTCCTCATACCGGCCGAGCTGGTTCAGAGCCGCAGCGCGACAGTCATGAGCCATGGCATTGTCAGTCGTCACCGCCAGTGCATGGGCAAAGAGAGTCAGCCCATCCCGCCATACGCGCACTTGGAACCAGGTAAGTATCAGACAACCGGCGAGGATGAACGCACTCCCCGTGCCCAGAACCAATCGGCGCCCGGGCCAACGTTGGGATAGATCGGCCACGCCCCAGACCAGCATGATAAAAATGCCGATCAATGGAAGATACGTGTAACGGTCCGCCAAGGATTGAATCCCCACCTGCACCAGGCCGATCACCGGCACGAGCGTACCTAAATACCACAGCCAACCGAACAACAAGCAGGGGTGTGAGCGCCGGTTGGCCCACACCATCAGTGTGATCATTATCAGTCCCGTGATGGCCCCGATCACCTGCCAGGCGGGCCAGGAATCAGGCATGGGATAGAATACCGCCAGGTCGCCGGGCCAAATCATCCTGCGCAGGTAGTTGAGGTAAGACACCGACGCGTTCGCAATCCGCACTGAAGGCGGCCAGATTGCTAGTGAAGCCACCGACCCGCCCGATGCTTGGACCCGGAACGTTACCGTACTTGCCACTGCTGCGAGGATGAAAAACGGGACCTTCTCCCAAACCAGACGGTGCCAGGGCACCGGTGGCTTATCAACCGCCGTCCCGCCATGCCGGTTCAAGGGCCAGTAGTCCAATAACAACAGGACGCAAGGCAGGGTCACCACCATCGGCTTGGACAAGAGCCCCAGCGCAAAAAGCAACAAGGTGAGCAGGTAGCGCTTGGGCCCGGGTCGCTCCACGTAGCGCAGGTAGGCCAGTATGGTAAGCAGCCAGAAACAGGCGCTCAAGACATCCTTGCGCTCGGCCACCCACGCCACCGATTCCACGTGCAAGGGGTGCCAGGCGAAGAGCGCCGCCACCAAGGCGCTCCGCCAAGTGGCGCCGGTCATCCGCCTCAGCACCGCGAACAACAGCAGCGTGTTGGCCAGATGCAGGAGCAGGTTGGTCAAATGATGCCCCCCGGGTCTCAGGCCCCAAAGCTGGCAGTCAACCATGTGGGAAATCCAGGTCAGCGGATGCCAGTTGCTGGCGTACCTGGTCGTGAAGGCCCAAGCCACCGCTCGCAGCGTCACCCCCCCTTGCACCTGCTTGTTCCAAACCACGTAATCCGGGTCATCGTAATTGGTGAATTCATGGCGCAGGACCTGGCCATAGGGCAGGAGAGTGCCCAGCACCAAACCCAGGCAGATCAGCAGGAGGAGACGTTTATTTTTGGAACTTGCCATCAGCTCGAACCATTCCCTTGCCAGAAAGGAGGCTGCGACAAAAGCAAAATACTCAGGTTAGGCCTCGTACAGAAATAAGCTGATACGAGATGCGCTGGCATCCGGGTGCCAGCCAAGGCGCGACGAGGGAGCATATCCAAGGGGATCTGCGACCGAGGAGCAACGCCGGCTGGCGTCCGGAGGACCGCAGATCGGGTCAGGTTATTTCTGTACGAGGCCTTAGTCGCGCAGGTGATCCGAACTCTGCAGGTTGAGCGCGTTATTTTCACGCGGAATGCGTGAAAATTTCACCATTGCCCGGGTTGAAGCTTGTGAAATGATTGGCTTTTATGGGGAAAAGTGTTCTGGCACCGTGACTGCTAAGAAATCATTCAAATCAGGTTGACACTGCGAACGGTTAATTTAAAATTCGCAGACTGTTACCCAAAACGAA
>JAQGOT010000763.1 GCA_028293465.1 Pedosphaera sp.
ATATGTCAACCAGCGCACTTCCTTTCCCCGACCGCTGAATAACTTGATAATCGGATAGCTGATGAATCCCAAGGCCAGGCCATCCGCAATGGAATAGGAAAGCGGGATGCCGATGATGATCAGAAACGCGGGAACCGATTCGCTGTAATCTGACCAATCGATCTTGGTTACATTCTGACACATCATGGCGCCGACCACCACCAACGCCGGCGCGGTAATCGGCGGGTAGCTTCCAATCATCGCGATCAGCGGACTAAAAAACAGCGCCAGCAGGAACAACGCCGTCGTCGTCAAGCCGGTCAGCCCGGTTCGGCCCCCCTGCTCCACTCCCGCCGCGCTTTCAATAAAACTGGTCACCGTGCTGGTTCCCAGCGCCGCTCCCGCCACGGTGCCGACCGCATCGGAGAGCATGGCTTCCCGAGCCCGCGGCAGCTTGTTGTCCTGGATGAAGCCCGCCTGCTCGCACACGCCGATGAGCGTTCCGATGGCGTCGAAGACCAGCATGAAGAGAAAGACGAAGATAAAAGGCAGCATCGGCAAGGAGAGGGCGTGGACCAGATCGAACTTGAGGAAGGTCGGCGCCAGCGAAGGCGGCGGTGCGAAAATGCCCTTCGCAAAGGCAAACCGCTCGCTCAACATGGACTTTGCCACCAGCGGCGAGTTGGAGATGGACTCGGGCAGATGCGGCAGCGCCAGCTTGAACACCACCGCCAGCAACGTGGCCCCGACAATTCCCCATAGGATTGAACCCCGCACCCGCCGCACATGCAGCACGGCGGCCAGCAGCAGACCGAAGAAAAACACCAGCAGATCCGGCGACAGAAAATGGGGGTTCATTTTCACAGCCGTGCCGGGGTCCTTCAGAATCAGTCCGGCATTTTGCAAACCGATAAAGGCAATGAACAGGCCGATCCCCACCGCGATCCCATTTTTTAAGCTGGGACTGATGGCGTTAAAAATCATTTCGCGCAAGCCGAGCAGAGAGAGGCCCAGAAACAGCACGCCCGAAATGAAGACGCTTCCGAGCGCCACTTCCCAGCCATTCACAAAACCCGCGGCCGTCGCCGCTGGAATGGCCGAAAAGACGAAGAAAAAGTTTTGCCCCATGCCCGGGGCCTGGGCGATGGGATACCGCGCGTACAACGCCATCACGGCGGTGGCCAGCGCGGCCGACAGGCAGGTGGCGGTGGTGACGGCGCCAAAATCCATGCCGGTGTTCATCCCGAACATCGCGCCGGACAGGACGGCGGGTTGCACCACGATGATATACGACATCGTGAGAAAAGTGGTCAGCCCGGCGAGCAGTTCAATGCGCACCGTGGTACGATTTTCTGAAAGGCGAAAGAATCGTTCAAGCATGGTCAGGTTTAGATTCCGGCGTGCTTGCTGTATTTCTTCGAGCAATCTATGCTCGGCACAGCGATACTGAACCAATTGATATGCAATCCCGACCGACAGACAAGCAGATTGCCTCCGCCCGATGAAGAATCTTGTTTTCCAAGCCTTGGCGGATGCGGCACGCAACGGGGAGCGCGTGGCGCTCGGGCTCATCTCAGGGGTGAAGGGTTCCAGTCCGCAGAAGGTCGGGGCGAAAGCGCTGTTCTACCAGGACAGCTGCATCCAAGGCACGCTCGGTGGTGGTTGTCTTGAGGCCGAGATCCAACAACGGGCGGTTCAATCCTTGGACGGCGGCGAGGCTTCGACGTTCGACCTGCTCCTCGACCACGATTTTGGTTGGGACGATGGATTGATCTGCGGCGGCAAGGTTTTGGGATTGATCCTGCCAAACGCCACGGCGGCGGGCGCGGAATTCTGGTCCAAACTCGCAGCGCGTCAGACCGCGCTGACGTGGGGAGTGAAAATAGATTTTTCCATAGCGTTGGTGAATGCGGGTTCGCCTGAATCCGAGTGGCTCTACCAAGAAACCATCTCGCCGCCTTGCTGCCTTTGGATTGCGGGGGCCGGCCATATTGCCCAAGCCGTGGCACCACTGGCGGCGCACCTGGATTTTAATGTGACCGTGTTTGACGACCGCCCGGCACTGGCGAGCCATCATTATTTCCCAAACGAAATCACGCTGAAGGCCGATGTCTGGGAAAAGCTCACTCCCCTGCCCTTGCCGCAAACTCCGAGCTTCGCCTTGATCGTCACCAGGGGCCATCGCCATGACGCTTTGGTGCTCAAGGAATGGATTCACAAGCCATTTCTGTTCCTCGGCATGATCGGCAGCTCGCGCAAGGCCCGCACCATCTTCGACCATTTCCGCGAGGAAAACATCGCCACGCCGGAGGAGTTGAAACGGGTTGTCTGCCCGGTCGGAATCCCGATCAAGTCGCGTAGCGTCCAGGAAATTGCCGTCAGCATCATGGCGCAGTTCATCGAGAAGCGCGCGGAACTGGTTTATGAACCAGCGGGTTCACCCGTAGCGCGGGCTGAGCTGGTTTGAAGCGCATCAAGCACGGGAGCTGGTTTCCTTCGCGGACACCAAGCGCTTTTAATTGCGGCTCAGTCGGCCACCACTTCAGCCGGTTGCGGCAGCTTCCCCGCCTCAAATCCATTCGTTGCCAATCGCTTCTGGATGGCCATGAAGATGGCTTCGGACGTTGCCGGAGAAGCCAGGGCCACTTCACCTCCAGGAGCGCCGAAGGCGGCGACGGCATCCCGGATCGCTTCGCGGACGGAGATGGCCAGCATCAGAGGCGGTTCGCCGACCGCCTTGCTGCCGTGGATGACATTGGATTGCGTGGCGTTTTTGAGGAACGTGACGTTGAAGATTTGCGGCATGTCGCCGATGGCGGGAATTTTATAAGTGTCCGGCGAGTGTGTCAGCAACCGGCCTTTCTCGTCCCACTTCAGTTCCTCGCACGTCAGCCAGCCCATGCCTTGCACGAAGCCACCCTCGATCTGACCGCGGTTCACCCCGGCGTTGATCGAGTCACCCACGTCCTGCAAAATGTCCGTGCGCAAGACCTGCATCATCCCGGTAAACCCGTCCACTTCCACCTCGGTGACGGCGGCGCCATACGCAAAATAATGAAAGGGTTTGCCCCGCCCTTTGACGCGGTCCCAATGGATGTCCGGCGTGCGATAATAGCCGGTGGCGGAAAGACTGAGGCGCTCGAAGTAAGCGGCCTGAATGACTTTTGCGACCGGGATGGTGATCTGCGGATGGGCGGGTTCCCAAACCAGATTGTCAGCGAAAACCACGTTTTCCACCGGCGGCGCGGCGCCGGAACCGGCCGCCAGCAATTTGGCGGCGACGGGAGCCAACCGCGCACGGATGATTTCGCACGCATTCCTGACCGCCGCGCCGTTCAGGTCGCTGCCGCTGGAGGCGGCGGTGGCGGAGGTATTGGGCACCTTGTCCGTGCTGGTGTGCATGACGCGGATGTGTTCGGCGCTGATGCCCAGTTCCTTGGCGGCGATGGTTCTGATGTTGGTGTGGATGCCCTGCCCCATCTCCGTGCCACCATGGTTCACCTGCACCGTGCCGTCCTGATACAGCAACACCAGCGCGCCTGCCTGATTCAGGTGAGTGACGGTGAAGGAAATGCCGAACTTCACCGGCGTCATCCCGAGGCCGCGTTTGCGATGAGGATGCAGCGCATTCCAGTGCGCAATCTCCTCGCGCCGACGCACGAGTTCGCTCGTTTGCTTCAATTCCTGCCAGAGGGCCGGAATGCGATTATCCTCAATCTCCTGGCCGTAGTGGGTCGTGTTGGTCTCGCCCTTGCCATGATACAGGTTGCGTTCCCGGACCACTTCCGGCGGCAGTCCGAGGCGGCGCGCCACGCGATCAATGAGCTCCTCAATAACGAGCATGCCTTGCGGGCCGCCGAAACCACGGAAGGCGGTGTTCGAGGAAAGATTGGTCCGGCAAACCCGGCCTTGGAATTCCACTTGCGGGAGGTAGTAACAATTATCGAGATGGAAGAGGGCACGGTCGGTTACCGCTTGGGAGAGATCCAAGGCCCAGCCTCCGTCGGAGAAGAGTTGAGCCTTCACCGCGAGCAATTTCCCATCGGCGCCGTACCCGACTTCGAAACGAGCGACGAACGGGTGCCGATGACCGGTCAACATCATGTCCTGATCACGATTGAAGCGGACGCGCACCGGCCGACCGGTGTAGCGGGCGGCCAGCGCCGCGAGGGCGGCCGGAGTGTTGCCCTGGGTTTCCTTGCCGCCGAACCCGCCGCCCATGCGGGGGCTTTGGACCACCACCTTGTTGACCGGCAAATGCAGCACGTGAGCGACGGCCACCTGCACCTCGGAGGGATGCTGCGTGGAGGAAACCACGAGCATGGTGCCATCCTCGCCCGGCTCCGCCCAGGCGGCGTGCGTCTCAAGGTAAAAGTGTTCCTGTCCGCCGAGCGTAAACTCACCGGTGAATGTCAACGGCGCGGTGCGCAAGGCGGCCTCGATGTCACCCCGCCGGATAAAATTGGGTTCGTTATGGAAACTTCCGGTTGCGATGGCTTGCGGCAACGTGAGCACGGGTGGAAGCGGTTCGTATTCCACCGCGACTTTTTCCGCCGCGGCCCGGCAGGCGGCCGGGGAATCGCCCACCACCAGCGCGACTGGATGGCCATGAAAAAACACCTCGCGGTCGGCCAAAAGGATCTCGTCCTGCACCACGGCACCGACATCGTTCCTCCCGGGGATGTCCTCAGCCAGCAGCACCGCATGAATGCCAGGCATGCGCCGCGCTGCGGAGGCATCACGTTTCAGAATCTTCGCTCGTGCGTGCGGTGAGCAGACCGGCCAAACCTCCAGCATATTTTTCCCGGCGGCTTGGTCATCGGTGTAAATCGCCTCGCCCGTGACGTGCTTGTGGGCGCTCTCATGTGGCGCAGGACGGTCGGCAACAGGTTTTGAGGAGCTGAGTGTGAGAAGATCCGTTTCGTGCCTCGCGCCAGTGGCCGTTTCAGAAAAGAATTTTTCCAACAAACTGGTGATGAGTTGCTGGCGATACTGTGCCTCCCCGCGCACGTCGGAGATGGGGGTGAATTCCTGCCGCAGGATCGGCAAGACCGACGCAACCAGTTCCGCGCTCCACTTCCGGCCTAAAAAGGCGGCTTCGGTTTTGCGCGCGCGTGCAGGCATTGCGGCGACCCCGCCATAAGCCAACCGCGCATGGCGCACGATTCCCGTCGCGTCCAAGTCCACCGTGAAGCATGCCGCCACGGTGCTGATGTCCATCTCGCGGCGTTTGGAAACCTTGTGCCATTCGCACTTGCGTGAAAGGCCGGGCTGCGAAGCGCCTCTCGGCACGATGATGGTCTTGAACACCTCGCCCGACTGCAAGGCGGTCTTGCGATAGGCGGTGAAAAATTCGTGCAACGGGATTGTCCGCTCGCCTTCCGGCGAGGCGATGACCACGTGGGCGTCCAGCGCCAGCAGCACCGGCGCGCTATCGCCAATTGGGGACGCGGTCACCAGGTTCCCGCCCATGGTCGCGCGGTTGCGTATCTGTCGCGAGCCGAAGACGCGCAGCATGCCGGCCAGCGCTGGATATTCACCACTTAATGCTTCCTCGCATTGGGTGAGCGTTACCGCGGCGCCAATGCGCCAGTCAACTTCTGTTGATTTGATTTCCTTCAACTCCGGCACGGCTTCAACAGAAATCAACGTGGGAAATTTTTTGTACTTTTTAGTGATCTCCAAGCCCAGTTCCGTCGCCCCGGCGACCATGTGCGCCGCAGGGAATTCCTTGAGCATCGCCAGCAGTTCGGCGAGCGATCCGGGCCGGAGAAAACGCTCCTCGCCGAATTCATACCGCGCCGCTTCCAATGCAACCGGGCCGGACTTGAGCCGCCCAGCGAAGTCATCTTGGCCGTTGCCGGCCTGTTTGCCCGCAAAAGCCTCCACGGCGGCTTCGCGGATGGAACGATAGCCGGTGCAGCGGCAGAGATTGCCGCAGAGCTGGTCATCGAGCTGCCAATCCGATTTCAGGTCCTCGCGGTAGTAGCCTTCGAACAACGAGAGAATAAAACCAGGGGTGCAATAGCCGCACTGCGAACCGTGGCATTCGACCATCTTTTGCTGGACCGGATGCAAGTGGTTCTGACCGGCGACGCCCTCCACCGTCACTACTTCGCGCCCCGCCATTAATGGGAGCGGTACCAGGCAACTGTTGATGGCGCGATAGGAGGCGCGGCCGTGCGCGTCGCGGTCGAGGATGGCCACCGAGCAGGCGCCGCAATCCCCTTCCGCGCAGCCTTCCTTGGAGCC
>JAQGOT010000341.1 GCA_028293465.1 Pedosphaera sp.
CAGGAAGGCCCCAAAACCACCAAAACCGCGCCCACTCACCGACTCACCGACTCACCCACCCGCACCCCCCACTTGGGGGTGTACAGCCGTAACAGGCGTTACAACGTTCACCCCCAACCACTTACCGGCTTGAGAAGCGTTACCTTGCCGTTACAACGCCGTTACATCCCCCAAGAAGCGTAACAAAGGCCCGCCGTCCACGCCGTCTATGTCCGCCCGTGTTGGTCTGTGCGCCAGCACCTTTCGTCATGCGAGCCTCGTCCTTCGTCATTCCGGTTCCTACTCCGACCCTCAACCATCAACTCTCAACCCTTAACCACCCTAAGGGGTGTTTTTAGTCGTAACACCCGTAACATTGTTGCCCTGCAACCACATAGAGGCCGTACAGGTCGTAACATGAGTCGTAACAACCAGTAACAAATGCCTGCCGAGCCTTCCCCTTGGTTGCTTGGTTACTTCGTTGTTCAAACCATCCTCGCCTCCCCGTCGTCGCCTGCAATTCTCTGTTCGTGGCGACCGCTGAGGTATTTACAACCGCGGCCCACCCTTGACCGACGCGCTCTGTGCCGACGGTTGTTCCACCGGCCGATAGCCTCCCAGCCGATATTGCGCAATAAAGCTGTCCAACCCCGCCGCCGGACGCCGCCTGGCTTCGTCCAGGATCAACGCATTCCTGAACCGCCCCAGGCTCAGATACAGCTCATAACTCCTCGGCACCGCCACTCCGAACGCCGCCAGCGATGTCCCGCCGGTATATACCTTTTCCGACCCTTTGCCATCCGCCTTCACCCGCTCGTTGAAACTCTTCATCAAGCCCTTTGCATCCTCTACGATCCGCGCCTTTGAAAGGCCCGCAATCTGCCGCAACACCTCCTGCTGTTTCGGCGTTTCCAACTCGATCCGCCCCACCATCACCCGGGTGATCTCCGCCGGGGTGGATAGCTTCAGCGGCAGATAGAAATCCGTCCACGCCCGCGGCACCATGAAGAACACCCGCAACCCCGCGCTCTTGAAATACGAAGACTCCCACGTATTGAGCAACGCCTGCGCCTCGTCCTCAAACAGACCCTCCGCCAACAACGCCCGCTTCAAAGAAGCCTCCAAGATCTGCCGGTTACCCGTGTTGTAATCCGCCGGGTTGAAGAGGCTGGAAACCCTGGTCAGGAACTTCTTCCCGCCCGATAGCGTCACCGGCGGTATCGGGCGAAACGCCACCTCCCCATTCGTGCGAATATCCACCAACCAGAGCGAGTTCACCTTCAACGCCTGCTCCCTGCACATTTCCGGCGCGCACTGGCTCCGTAGCACCAGCTCCTCCGATTTTGCAACCTGCGAGATCGCCAGCGGCGCGTCGATATGTGCCACGCCGCGATAAAACAAAAATTGCTCCTGCTCCCCATGCGCCGTCCGCACCGCCGCCGCCTTCACCGCCCGCGGCGACGTCCACACATGCGCATCCGTCATCGGCCCCACCCAATCCCCGCCCACCGACAAGCCGTTCCACGCCAGCGTGCTCACGGTGCTCGACCGCAGCGGCCCAAACGACATGCGGTTGCTCTGCACCCCCGGCGCGTCCGACTCCGCACCAGGGTAAAACTCCGACAACCACCCGCCGTGAAACGTCGCCGACAGGCTCACATCCCGCAGCGCAGGTTGTCCGGGCGGCGGATGAAAATAAACCACCGGCGTCTCCAGCCGCATCGTCACATCCGGATGACAACTTGGTATCCCCTTGAAAACAGAGTTCGGCGCTTCCGTCGGCCTGATCAACTGGTAATTGTAGAATCGATGCACAAAACTCGGCACCGGTTCATCATCCGTGTTGATCCCGCCAATCGCCTCCCCCTGGGCATTCTGCAACGAGGTGAACGTCCCCCATTCATGCACCACCAGCGGAGCTGTGGAGTTGGGTGTTTGTGGGGGCGTGGGTTCGGCGGACAAATTGCCGGCTTGCAGTCCGATGGCAAACGCCAAGACGGAACGAAAGAATTTTCGTTTCATAAGATTCCTTTGACTCGACCCGAAGCTAAACCCCGGCCGCTGGAATAGCAAGCTCCGCCCCCACGAATCATTTACGGCTGTAATAAACGCGATGTCATGAATTTACCGGATTGCAGACATGCCAGGCTGAACGGCTACGAACCCAGCCGATGAGTCGGTCAGCAGGCGATTCATCCTTAACGGTAGGTTGAGATTCCATCGAACCTGACCTTTCCCTTCCCCCTTGGTTACTTGGTTGTTCACAAACCACATACCCGATCTCTGCGGTTAAACAATTCCCCCCTCAATCCCTTCGGCCCCTGCGGCCGCTTGAAAACTGTGGGGTTGGGCTTCCAGCCCGACGGCTGGCGGAGCATCCTGCCCGGCGTTTTTGCCGCCGGCGGATTTGTATGGGTGCCCGATTCTTAGGGCTGAAGGCCCGTCATATAATAGCCTGGGTCGGAGCCAGTCCCCGAGCGCAGGCCCAGGACAACGTCCCCACAAAACCCCAAGGCCTGAAGGGCCAAAACCTTCCCCGTGTCGCCAGCCAAGCCCAGACAGACCACACAATGCGGCTCGACAAGGCCGAGATAACAATTTACGGTCAAAACCATGAATCAGGAGAGGCAACAACTTTGTCGTTTATTATAAATGTTAGGCCGCTTCGCCATGTCGCGTGCGTTCAAACTTTTCACCTTCTTTGCTGCTAGCGCGTTCATCTTGGGGGCGGTTGGCTATTTGGCGCTTCACGCCGTCATGCCTCGCGGCTACGTTTTCGGCGGGTTGTATCGGATGTTCCTCTACCACGAGGCGCACCCCTTCCAATATATCGCGGTTGTCGCTTTCATTTACGCACTCATCGCGACTGTCTGTGTCGCTCGCTGGCCTCATCTTGCGGGTTGGCGTCGATTCGCCACCATCATTTGCATCATCGTCGCGACTGTGTTCGTCGCGTCAGTGCCTGGCGGAGTGCTCTGGAAAATTCATGACATGCAGGCGGGATTTTTCACTACCGGGGCGCGATTCTGGAACGACCTCTCTTGGGGTGCTTCGACGGGCTTGCAGATCGGTTGGCTTGTCATCGCGCTTTCGCTGCCTTACAACATCATCGGAGTCATCACTGGTTATGCAGTCACTCATTTTGGATTCAGGCTTGGAGCACCAGCGGCCTAACCATGCGCTGCGGCGGCATCGCACTCCTGTTCCAATCGACGCGCCTCGTGTGCCGGGTCGCTGACCTTTGCGTTACTCTCATTAAAATGCCCCCACTTTTCCTGGCATCCGCCAGGTTCAGCACCCCCGAACTTATGTTCCTCTTCGCGGCCGCTATCCTCGGCCTCCCCGCCATGTTCATCGTCCACTGCGGGTTGGAGTATTGTTATCTGGTTTACGCGCGGAGATTTTGCAGGAACAATGGTCTCAAGCTGATGCGCTGGAAATGTTGGATGGCGTTCGATAAGTCAGGGGTCAAAACAGAGTTCACGATCTTCGAGCTCAATTGGCTGGATGGTCAGAGCCAGCGGAAATTGGTTCGGCTGGTGATTTGGATTTTTGGTATCCGCAAAGTACTGAGCAATGAGAATTATCCCGAGTCACAACACGAGGTGCCTCCTGCATCTTGACGCTAACCATGCACTCCCGCGAACCGCGTCCCTCGCACGCCGGGTCGTCGAGCTTGGGTCATCCACCCTCATGCAATGTCTGAGCAAATGACACCCCGTGGAAAACGTCTGCTGATTATTGCGATGGTTACGCCGTGGCTTTTCCTTGCCGTGTATTTTGGCGCACCCTTGCTGAACCCACAGACACGTCACCTTCGAGCGGTGGACGCGCATATTGAGAAGATTGCCCCTCAGTGGGACCAATTTCGCGCAGCGCATCACGGTTTTGAAAAGGTGAACCTCTTCGCCTATACCGGCCGGGATGGGGTGTTTGGGGCAAACGGATATGTCGCTACCGACGCACAGCTTGCCGAACTTCGGAAGTTTATGGAGAGCACGTCCCCTCCGCGACCCGTTTACGTGGGTTCAGTCCACGTGGTAGGTCCCGAGGGCTCCGAGTTTCAGAAGGAGCCGGAGCCGGACGCTCCAACAAATCGGCACTGAAGGTTTCAATTCCATGTTGCGGTCAAACTCAGGACATTAGATCGTTAACCCGATGGATATACGTGACGGTTATACGACAAGTTGTGAACGCGCTTTGCAGCAGGATGAACGCATCCACGCCTACCTGGCTGGTTCCTACTGGGCGGAAGGCATTCCGCTCGCCCTCGTGCGGCGTTCCCTGGACCATTCGCTCTGCGTGGGAGTCTTTTGGGGCGGAGACCAGGTGGCATTCGCGCGGGTGATTTCTGACCGCGCCACCTTCGCCTATCTCTGTGATGTTTACGTTCTTGAGGAGCATCGCCGGAAGGGCTTGTCAGCCTGGATGCTGGAGGTGATCACCGCCCATCCTGAACTCCAGGGTTTGCGCAGGTTCGTTCTCGCCACCCGCGACGCTCATGGTTTGTACGCCAAGTTTGGATTCACCCCGTTGAGCACGCCCAACGCCTGGATGGAGATCGTGAAATCGGGGCTCTATAAGCAGCCTACTGACCCGGCGCTGGAACCAGCGACCACAACCGGCACAATTCATCCCGCGGGTGGAGCAGCGGCAGTTGGCCCATCCTAAACCTCAGGCTTGACGATGACCTCCTATCGAATCCCCAGACTTTCGACAGGCAAAATCGAGTTTGCCTTGTTGGCGCTGGCGCTGCTTTGGTACCGGTCTTTCTACACGCTCTTCACATCGGTGAAGAATGGTTTGGACGCGATTCCGATGGGTTGGCTGGTACTGGTAGCATTCGGGCCCGTTTTGAGCGCAGCCTTGGGATTCGCCCTCGACCGCAGCCTGAAAGCTGCAGGCAGGCCAATGCGGCTTTGGGAGATAATGCTGGTCGTATTTGTAACGCCGCAGTTTGTCGGTGCCCTATATGTGTGGTCGGGAGTGTTCCATTACATGGGTTTCTATTGAGGCTGCACGCACCGGATTTATTTTGGTGCCCCAGCCAGCTACCAAACTCGATACGCACACTCCCTTCTGGACAACGCTGAATTAACAATCTAGGGTCAAAACCATGAACCGGGAGAGGCAACAATTTTGTCATCTGATATGAATGTTCGGCCGCTGATAATATGATTAGCACTCGGCTCTTGGGGTTGCTCATGTTCTGTTGTTCGGTAAGCGGATTATCCGCCTCTCCGAGGTCGGATCTTTCTTCCACGAATCAAGAGACGAGGGAGGCTGCGGCGAAAATTCTTCGCGCGACTTACACGCCTCCTCCCCGCACCAAATGGGATGCACTAGTTGCATCGCTTAAGATTGGCGCATCAAAGACGAATGTTTTGAGTTTAATTCGACCCTTCATTGTTCATTCGCAGGGCGGTGCCGGAAGTGGCACCTTTGAGGCCTGCCAGTATCGGTTGGACGATCTATGGATATTGGAATGCCACTACGATCGTGACATTTTCTCGGGGTGCAAACTTTTTCCGGGAACGCTTGAGATTTGGGCAGTGCCACCACCAGGATTCACGGGACTTTGGCGTACTTACTACGTTAATGGACAGAAGAGCATGGAGATTCATTACGTAAGCGGCAAACATGACGGAGAGTTTACAACTTTTTACGATGATGGTTCGAGGGCGGTCCTTACCCACTTTGTTGCCGACATACAAGAGGGCGAGGACACGGGATATTTTCGTTCAGGCAAGCTCAATTACCGAGGGGTTTACAAAGCGAACGCTCAAGTTGGCACTTGGACTTGGTTTAACGAAGATGGAACCATTCGGTCTACAAAAGAACAGAGCAAACCGTGAGTTTGTGGCCTAACAGCCTGTTGAAATATCCTTGCATTATCCTTTGAATATTTAACTGGCGGCGGGGTCTGACTTTCATGTTCTCCGCGAAAAAGAAGGCTCCCCAGTCCGAATTCTGGATTGCCGCTGATCAGG
>JAQGOT010000771.1 GCA_028293465.1 Pedosphaera sp.
TTATGTATGGGATTGAGGCGATAGACGAAGCTGGCGTGTGATTAAGGTGCCCGGGTTATAACCGTCATGCCTTGTTTTAACCTCGCTGTCCGTCGTGGCGTTTAATGGTTAAACAAAAATTCTTTGCTGCTGAGGATGGCCCAATACATATCCTCGATCGCGGGGCGTTGATCTTTTTCCCCGGCTTCAGTCAACACCTTTAGAATCTTTTGCTTCTCCACCGGACTGGGAAAACGGGACAGCGCGGTCAGGTACGCTTCCTCGATGATTTTTTCAGCGGGCGTTTTTTCGGCCAGCCATTTGGTGATCTGATTCTCCTTGGCCGCCAATTTCTTGTTGATGGTGTCGCCGTTGGCGAGGTGCAGCACCTGGGTGACGTTGGGCTCAACCGTCCGCTCGCACTCACAGGTTTTTTCCCGTTCCGGCCGGCCGAAGGATTTCAGGAAATACGAATCGACATTGGAATCGGGCAATTGCATCGCCCGCCAGCCCTTGGGATAGCCCTTAAATTCCGACGGGGCGGCGGCGGCTTCGGAAAGCGTGTCGAGCAGCACTTCCGCCATGAGGCGGCGCGGAAAATAATGCGAGTAAAAGCGGGTGTCGGCCGCGTTCTCCGGCAGGGCCGTGCTGGTGCGCTGGTAGGTTTCGGATTGCAGGATGGCCCGCATCAAGGCCTTCAAATCAAACTTCTGGTCGGCCAGATATTTCGCGGCGGTGGACAACAGCTTCTCGTTGCTCGCCGGGTTGGTCACGCGCAGATCGTCCACGTTCTCCACCAAGCCCGCGCCAAAATAGTTTTTCCAGATGCGATTCACAATGGCCCGGGTAAAGTAGGGATTGTCCCGCGACACCAGCCAGTCGGCCAGGTGCGCCCGCCGATCGTCAGCGGATTCCAACGCCATGGGCGTCCCGTCCAACGGCGTGGGTGGCTGCGGCTTGCCGGTCAACGGCTGCACCAAATCACCCGAGTTGGCGACGAAGATGATGTTATCCCCGTCGCCGATGCCGTTCTTGGTGCGGACGCGGGCGAACAGGTTGGCCATCTTGTAATATTGATCGTTGGTCCACTTTTCCATGGGATGGTTGTGACACTTCGCGCACTGGATCGACATCCCCAGAAAAGCTTGTGAAGCGGTTTCGGACATGGCGCGCGGGTCTTCGTGCAGCACGTAAAAGTTGGCCGCCCCATTTTCCAGGGTGCTGCCTTGGGCGGTGATCAACTGGCGCGCGAACTTGTCCCACGGCGTGTTCGCGGCCACATTGTTGCGAATCCAGTTGTAATAGGACCACATCGCGGCCGGCTTCAATTTCTTGGTTTCCACCAGCAGCAAATCCGACCATTTGTAACTCCAATAATCGATGAACTCCGGCCGGTTGAGCAGCAATTCGAGGGTCTTGTCGCGTTTGTTCCTGGCCTTGCTCGCCAGAAAAGCGCGCGTTTCCGATTGGGTCGGCACCACGCCGATGGTGTCGAGGAAGGCGCGGCGAATGAATTCGGAATCGGTGGACTTCGGCGACGGCGGGAGATTCAAGCTCTGCAATTTCTCCATCACCTGTTCGTCGATGAAATTACGCCGCTTGGCGCGGGTGAAGGCGGTGCGCGCAACCTTGTTCGTGTAAGGCGCGGTCACGGTGGCAATGGCGATGCGGCTCAGGTACCAACCCGTGATGGCCCCCTCGCCAAAACCGACGGCTTTCACCTGGCCATTGTCATCCACCTGGGAAACGGTTTCGTTGGCGGAGGTATATTTGACCCAATGCGTCACATCCTCGGTATGGCCGTCGGTAAAATGCGCCAGCACGCTCAGTTGTTGCGTCAGCCCGGGACTCGTAATGAAATGTTCCGGCAGGATTTCGATGCTTTGGATGCGCGGCTCATTGGCTTTCGGCCCCGGTATGCCGGCGGCAATCCATTCCGAGAGGACCTGGTAATCGATCGAGCCGACCTCAAAGCGTTTGCCGCCTTTATGCGGGACCGCGCCGGTGGGCTTGAGCAACATGAGGCTGCGGCCCGGATCGCTCGGCACGATGCGCCGTCCCAGCGCGCGATGGGTCAGCGTCAGGTAGTCGCCCTCATCGTCATAGCCGCGCAGGGAAAGCTTGAAGCCGTTCTGACCCGCCGCCGCCCCGTGGCAGGCACCGGCGCTGCACCCGGCCTTCGCCAGCACAGGTTGCACGTGATTGCGGAAACTCCACTCGAACGGCCGGTCCATCTGCTCGACCGACACTTCGGCCACCGCAGTCTGACGGCCAACCTGGGCGCGGATCGTGACCACGCCGTTTTTGACCGGCAACGCCACACCGGCCTCAATTTTCAGGACGTTCGTATCGCTGGAACTGAACACGACGCCGTTGGTAACTTGGCCGCCGAAAAGCGGGCCCTTGAACCGCTCGACCAGCAGCGATTGCCGGGCGGCCGTGCCGCTTAATTTGAATTTGCCGGGCAGAATCGCGATGGATTCAGCCGCGTGAATGGGGTGGACCACCCAGCAACCAAGCAACAAAGCGAGAAACCAGCCCTTTGTGGCGACCCGGACGCGTGATCTTGGGATGAATTGTGGAATCATTTTGCTCTCGGTATGCTGGTTGTGCGAACTAAAACAACTCTTTGATGGCTTGCGTCCCGTAGTCCACGAGGGAGAAGGGACGGTTTTGCGGGCCAGGCAGGTGCGTTTCGAGATCCAATCCCAGGCAACGATAGATGGTGGCCACGACTTCCGCGGGGCTCACGGGGCGTTCCACCGGGTAAGCGCCGATTTCATCGCTCTTGCCCACGACCCGCCCGCCTTGGACGCCGCCGCCGGCAAAATAAACCGTCCAGCATTGCGGCCAATGGTCGCGTCCGCCGGCGGGATTGATCTTGGGCGTGCGGCCGAACTCGGCGAGGTTGCACACCAACGTGTTATCCAGCAAGCCGCGCTGGACAAGATCCTCGATCAACGCGCTGTAGCCCTGGTCATACATCGGTGCCACGATGTCCTTCATGCCTTGGATGGAGGTAAACGGTTTGGAGCCGTGAATGTCCCACGTGATCTCATCGAATACCGTCAGGAAGGTGTTGATGGTCACGAAACGGACGCCGGCCTCAACCAACCGCCGCGCCAGCAGGCAGCTTTGGCCGAACCGCGTCATGCCGTAACGTTCGCGGACTTTGAGCGGTTCGCGGGTCAGGTCGAACGCTTCGCGCGCCTTGGTGCTCGTCATCAGCCGGTAGGCCGAGGCGAAATTCGTGTCCATCAATTGCGCGTTCTGGCTCGCTTCAAAATTCCGGACGGCATCATCCACCACCTGGCGCAGTTCGCGGCGTCGTTGCAGCCTGATTTCGCCGATCTCGGTGGGCGGCAACAGGTCCGGGACTTTGAAATCCTGCTTGGAGGGATCCGCATTCAGGGCGAACGGATCATACGCCTTCCCCAGAAAACCGGCGTCTTGGCCGTGCGGCATGTTCCCGCCCGTCGGGCCCATCGGCTCCGGCAGGAGCACGTGGGCGGGCAGTTCGTTGCGACGCCCTTTGAGAAACTCCAACGCGCATCCGGCGTGCGGGGTGTTGATCCCGCCGGTGAACAACCGCCCGGTCTGCATCATCTGGTGCCCGGTGTCATGAACCGCCGCCGCCGTGTGATAACAGGTTCGGACGAGGGAAAATTTGTCGGCCAGCTTGGCGTGGAGCGGAAAAATCTCGGAAATTTGGATGTCCGGGTTGTTCGTGCGGATCGGCTTGAACGGGCCGCGAATTTCTGACGGCGCATTCGGCTTCATGTCCCAGGTGTCGATCTGGCTGGGAGCCCCCAGGTTGAAGATCATGATGCAGGACTTCTCGTCGCTGCCCTTGGCCGTCGCCCCCAGCGCCTGCAATTCGGCCAGCTTCGACAGGCTAAGACCGATGGCCCCCAGCGCGCCGATCTGGAGAAAGTCGCGTCGGGTGACACCGTCACAAGTGGTAATCGAACCGTTTCCCGTTACTTTAAACATGGTAATGTGAATGTTTTAGACGCATTGCCGCTTGGGTGAATTCAACCACTCTTATAGCGAATTTGGCCCTGAGTGTAAATTAAATTGACCTTGTTCCACAGACGCACATTTGAACTACAGGCTGTTCCCCACGCCCGTTCACTCGACAATTCACGGCTCCTCTTATAGTTTCAATTTATGGCAGAGACTGCGACACCTGAAGTCATGCCCGACATCGAGCAGGAGGAGAAATCCAAATCCGAGCTGGAGCCGGGCTACCTGGTCATTTGTTGGAATGACCCGGTCAACCTGATGGAATACGTCACCCACGTGTTTCAGGCCGTCTTTGGCTGGAACAAGACCAAGGCGGAACACCACATGATGCAAGTCCATAACCAGGGCAAGAGTGTGTTGACCCGTGAAAGCATGGAAAAAGCCGAACATTACGTGCATCAGCTTCAAAAATACAGCCTGCATGCGACCATGGAGCGCGACGAGTGAAATTTATCAAAACGAACAAGGGGAAGCTTAGCTTTCAGATTGACCGGAGAGAGAAGGCCCTGTTCTTCCAGGTGCTGAAGCTGTATCCGCTGGTTCCCGCCAATCATCAACAACTGAGCCGCGCCGAGGCCAAACCGGAGGACCAGGAACTCCTGGAGGAGGCACTCGCGACGCAGCACAAGGAACACAAGCGCAAGCTGGATGCCATGCTGAAGGCGAAATCCCGCTTTCAAGCCAACAAACAGGGTTATCGATTTACTTTAAAGGACGACCAACTGGAATGGCTGCTCCAGGTGCTCAACGACATCCGGGTGGGAAGCTGGCTGCTCCTCGGTTCGCCCGATGGCCCGGCGGAAACCTTTGCCGCCCTAAATGACGACACGGCTCCTTTTTTCTGGGCGCTGGAGGTTTCCGGCCATTTTCAGATGAACCTGCTCGCGGCCGCAACCGGCGGCAGGACCGCCCGCGCGGAATCCCCTTCTGCGCCGGAGTCGGAGTAGCAGGGTTCTGGCGCTGCCATGCAGATCCTGACCGACCACCACTCCCCCTTCCCCGACCCGCGAACGGCCACGGCGGAGGGCTTGGTGGCCATCGGCGGCGATCTCTCTTTGCCTCGTCTGCTGGAAGCCTATCGGCGCGGCATTTTCCCGTGGACGACCGGGCCGATCACCTGGTGGTCACCCGATCCGCGGGGTATTTTCGAGTTGGACCAGTTTCACGTTTCGAAAAGCCTGGCAAAAGTCATCCACAAAGGCACGTTTCAGATCACCCGCGACCGCGCGTTCACCGAGGTCATGCATGGCTGCGCCGCACCCACCGAGGGCCGCCGGGAAACCTGGATCAGCCCCGATTTCATCGCGGCCTACACGCAACTTCATCAAGAGGGCCACGCCCACAGTCTCGAATGTTGGCAGGCGGGCCAACTCGTGGGCGGCATTTACG
>JAQGOT010000034.1 GCA_028293465.1 Pedosphaera sp.
GATCGCACGCTGCTGGCGGGCATGTCCCCCGCCGACCGCAACCGGCTGCTGCAAGCGGCTGGCCAGGTGTATTGCCCGGACGTCAGTGAACGGCGTCGGCTCACGCGGGCCCAACAACGGCATCGTAAGGCCGAGAAACAGGAACGCGACCAGAAAGTGCTGACCATCACCGGCATCCGCGAGCTGCGGCGGAAGCCGATCTTCACCACGCCCAACGCGCTGCCCCCCACCACCGTTGAGCAACATGAGGTGGAAGATCCGGACTTCCGCGAAGTGGCGGAACCGCAGAACTGCTACATCTGCAAAAGTGATTACTCGCAGATCCACCATTTCTATGACCAGTTGTGCCCCGCGTGCGCGGAACCGAATTATCGCAAGCGGACCGAACTCGCCGACCTGAGCGGGCGCGTGGCGCTGCTGACCGGCGGTCGGGTGAAGATCGGCTATCAGGCCGGAATCAAGTTGTTGCGGGCTGGCGCCCACCTGATTGTCACCACCCGTTTCCCCCGTGATTCGGCGGCGCGTTACGCCAAAGAACCAGATTTTGACCAGTGGGGGCAACGCCTGGAAATTTTTGGGCTCGACCTCCGCCACACCCCCTCTGTCGAGGCATTTTGCCGGCATTTGCTGGCCACCCGCGAGCGGTTGGACTTCATCATCAGCAACGCCTGCCAGACCGTGCGGCGACCGCCAGATTTTTACCACCACATGATGGCGCAAGAAACCGGGCCCCTGCAGCATCTGCCGGCGCACGCGCAGTCACTGCTGGGTGCCTACGAAGGCTTGCGGGGTTACCAACTGCTGCCGGAGGGAACCGGCGTGCCGGCGTTGACGGGACGAAACTTTTCGGAAGTGGCGGGGCTGACGCATGCGGCCGCTTTATCCCAAGTGCCCCTGCTCCCCGATGAGTTGGATCCCAAAAGGGATTTGTTCCCGGGCGGGCGGCTGGATCAAGACCTGCAACAGGTGGATTTGCGCGAAAACAATTCCTGGCGCCTCACCCTCGCCGAGGTAAGCGCGGTGGAACTGCTGGAAGTGCAACTCGTCAATTCAATCGCTCCGTTTCTGCTGAACGCCCGGCTGAAACCGCTGATGCTGCGCACGCCGGAGCGGGACAAGCACATCGTGAACGTCTCCGCCGTGGAAGGCCAGTTCTACCGCAAGTACAAGACGACGCGCCATCCGCACACCAACATGGCCAAGGCCGCGCTCAACATGATGACCCGCACGGCGGCGGCGGATTACCACGCCGATGGCATTCATATGAACAGCGTGGACACCGGTTGGGTCTCCGACGAGGATCCGGCGACCATCGCCGCGCGCAAGACCCGCGAGCACCGCTTTCATCCGCCGTTGGACATCGTGGACGGCGCGGCGCGGATTGTGGACCCCATCATCAGCGGCTTCAACACCGGCGAACACATCTGGGGCCAGTTTCTGAAAGACTACCGGCCCACGCACTGGTAACCCACCCATCCGCCTGCATCCAGCGAGCGGATGTGACGATGGCCCCGATCCCGAGCAACCGGAAGGCAGTTCAACCGGCTTTCAAGCGCGGCAGCAGGCGTCCGGTCTGCCGCATATAATCACGGTAATCCTCCCCGAAGAACTCGCACAGCATCTGTTCTTCGCGCGGTGTGCGGATCAAAAAGAGGAGAAAGAACGTCACGAGGGCGAACCATCCTGCCAGCCAATTCTCCAACAGCAACCCCTGCCCGAGACACCAGAGCAGAAAGGAGGCATCAGCCGAATAAGCGCCTGGCGAAATCCCCATGCCTTGCGCCGGCCATTGGTCAAGATCCGACGGCTGCCAGCGATAATCCCGCTCAGTGCCGTGACGCTAGGACACGTTCGGGATGCGGCGCGCAGAACGGATTGGTGCTGAACCGGCTGGTTTGATCCGGTTGGGCGTTATATTTCCAATCTCCGCCCACAAAGCCTTCAAGTCCGAATCTTCCAGGGCCATGAGCTTGCACTTTCGTGTATCGGCCAAACGGAAAGCCATTTTCAACCAGCCGCGAGCGTTTTCCAAATTTCCCCTCTGGCAGGCGTAGCAAGCCAGGTTGTAAGGAATGGTCGGAAGGTTCGGGAACTTCTTCACCGCGGGCAGCAATGCCTGCAAGGCTTCGTCGGTGCGCCGCAGTCCGTGGAGCGCATGGGAGCGATGTATCCAGCCACCAGGCCGGTTGGGAGCCAGAACAACCAGTGCTTCGGCGATATATACGCACTGCTCCCACTTCTGCGCTTGCGCATAAATGCTCAAGCGCACCTCCAAGACATCAGGGTGGGCGCGGAGGGCCGTGGGGATTGCGTCCAGTTCGGCGGTGGCCTCACGGTGGTTGCCCAGTTCAAACCAGCCTTGGGCGGCCCTCACCTGGTGGGTGCTGGGTGGTTGCAATGGTTTCATGCGCAGGCAATAATTTTCGTTTCCGCCGGTTCGATGCTCAGCGCTTTGACGCTGTCTCCGGGGCGGCCGCGAAACGTTTTTGCAGAGCGTTCGGGTCGATGTAGTCCACGATTTTATTCGGTGAGGTTTCCCAGTGAAGATATTCGCTGGAAGGCTCCAAGGCATCGAGCCACCAACGACCCTTGCTCCTTTTGAGCGGGAGTTGAAGAATTGCCTGCGGGCACTGCGACCCCACCACGGCCAGCTCAACAATGACATCGGCTCCCGCCACCACGCGGCCAAGGACAGTGAAGCTGCGGCCTTTGAGAGGCTGCCATTGGGCGAGGAGGGATGCCCGGTTTTGGGCGCTGAGGTTCGGTCGATCGGAAACCTCCCACGATGAAAGCCATTGCTCTACGTTGGCATGTTGCATGGCAGCGGCGATCTTCAACGCCGTGCCCTCAGGGTCATCAGCCATGGCGGGATTCGCAGGCCAGGAAGCTCCTTGAACCGGCGGCTGGTAACGCAGCACGCGAAAACGGAAGGCGGATTGGCTCGCGGTTGGTGACGTGGCGCAAGAGGACAGGAGACTGACGCAAACAATGCCCACCAGGCCGGCAACTGGAGAGTTGAATGCCATCCCCTTTCGGATGATCGACGTTAACATGGTGAAATATTGGAATAGCTGCCCGCATCCGCCAAGTTGAGAAAGGCTGATTCGGCGATAGGACGATGACTGACACCGCCCAACGGCCGTGATCAAGCTCGATTCAACTGTGCGAGGAGGAGGGCGGAGTTGTGGTTTTTCGCCAGTTGGAACTCAACCCAAAAGCGACTTCCCCTGCCCGGCTCGGATTGAACCCCCACATGACCGCCGATGCGCTGCGCGGCTTCGGCCACAATCGCCAATCCTATGCCGCTACCCGGATAGCTTTGATCGCCGTGCAAACGCTCGAAGATGCCGAAGGTTTTCTGCTGATATTCCAGTGGAATCCCGATGCCTTGGTCTTCAATCCACAGGCGGGCTGCCTTCATCCCCACCTCGGCCCGCACGCGGATGCGCGGCGCGGCACCGGGAGCGACGAACTTCAAAGCATTGCCAAGGAGGTTCAGCAAAATCAGGTCCACCAACATTGCGTCGCCTAACACCAGCGGTAAGGGCCGCTCCACGCGGATTTCCGCGCCTTTGGCCATGACCTCGGTTCGCAATTGGAGGAGTACGCTCTCCAACTGCGTCTCCAATTCAACCCCGACCAGGGAAACTTTCAGATGGCCCAGCCGCCCATAGTCGAGCAGACCGTGAATCAGCGTATCCATCCGGACGGCCGATTCGGCGATCCACCTGGCGTAACTGGCTCCCGCCTCGCCCAAATTGGGCGCGTGATCATCCAACAGAAGCGCCGCAAACCCTTGCATGGCCCGGAGCGGGGCGCGCAAATCGTGGGCGATGTGGTAACAAACCCCTTCCAACGATTGAATGGTCGTGGTCAATCTGGCCGTGCGTTCCGCCACGCGCTGCTCCAGAATCCCCGCATGCTTCTGAAGCTCGGCCTGCGCCTGCTCCAACGCTTGCTGCACACGCTTTCTTTCCGTGGCTTCTTTTTCAAGCTGCTGTTGCTTCATTTCGGCGCGTTGCCTGGCACGATGCAGCCCTTCACTGGTGGAAGCAATGGCCAGGCCGGAGACAACAAACGCTCCCAATCCGACAAAATCGTCGGCGGTATAATTATGGAAATCGAACGTGTAATGGGGCGCGATAAAAAACCAGTCCGCGGTCAAATAGGACAAAAGGATTGCCAGAATCGAAGGCCAAAAGCCGGCACACCATGAGGTGATGGCGATCGCCGCAAAAAAGAATGTGTAAACATGATGGTGCCCCACCAAGGGCGCAGCCAGAGCCCGGAGCCCCCCCATCAGAGCCACCGCAGCGATGCCCATACCATATAAGCTGATCAAATGGAGAACCTTATGACGCACGGAAAACCCTGCCCAAACATCGTGAATATTCCGGCTGATTGTTTGAATCGCAGATATGGCGCGAGCGGCTTTCATCTTAACACCAAGGTCACTCGGCCAAAATAAGGCACCTGCCCCATCTTCGCCACCCTGTTTGATCATAAGCCTGACGAAGCCGCAGCCCACTCGCGCTATTGACATCCTGCCCGGACGCTTCAAGTTTGGCGCCGATTATGAAATCGACCGGATCGTGGAAGCACTTTGTGTGGGCGTTTGCCATCGCCCTCGTCCTGTACGTGATCGCTTACACGTTCATCGAAAATCGTCGCACTCGAAATGGTCCCTGGCAGGTAAGTTTCATCCAAGAAAACGCGGGACCTCCCACCCTGATCATCGACGAACCGAAACTCAACATCACCAACGTGCGGATCGCTTTTCCCAACAAGTCATCCACGCGGACGAACGCCATCTGGCTTTTCAGCAGACCCAAACAGGTACCCTTCGACGTGCCGTTTGGGAGTTGCATCTTCGAGGACACCACGTTCCAGCCCGGCACCGTGGTTTTCAATGCGTTCGGCCATGAAATTCAATTGATCCCGCGCACGCTGACGATCGACGGCAAGGAGTATCCGTGGAAGTCCGAGAGCACTCTGACGCTCACGAATCGCGGCATCCTGCTCGATCCCGCAAAGCCGTCAGCCGGCACGAAATAGGATCAAGCCCGAACGTCAGGCTGTGGAGGCGCAAACTCGGCCCACGAGGCACTCCAGGAAACAGTCCTGTGCTTATTGGCGTTAATTTAGAAAGCTTCGGTCCCACTCTTTCGCATCCAGCAAGTAGTGAATGTTGCCGCCTCGGATGCTTGGCGCAAAACTTGCTCGAAATGCGTCAAATGAAAACGCCGAAAAAGAGCCTTAATTCTCGGGTCTGGGACCTCAACCGTTTCGCGGGTGATCATGGATACCTCCCCCGCTGCTTCATCATTCACGCCCGGCTGGCTCCGGAGATTAGAAAAGTCATTCGGTGGATAAAAGCCGCGCTCTCGGACAATTTCCACGTGGATGCGGACATGGATTTTGGACCGGAGGAGTCCGCTCGCGGCAGAGCTTTGGCCGCCCTGGAGGAAGCCAGTTTTGTCCTTTGTATCTTGGATGATCTGCCGCCGAACGTGGTATTCGAGTATGGATATGCCAAAGCCCTGAAAAAGCCTTGCCTCCGGATGATCCGCCAAGGGGCAACGGTGAGCCTCTTCAAACATTTCCTGCAGGAAGGTCAACCCGCGGGACCGGACAAGCCGCTGTTTGATTTCGACAAACACTTTGGTGATGCGCGCGATCTCATTCTCCGCTCTTATGATCACGCCGATGCGGAAGCGCCGAAAAAACTGTTGGTCGAGGAATTGGAGCGACCGGACCAGACCGGCAAGACATTGGGCCGCCTCATCATCGAGCACTGGGTTGGTCTGTTGAAGGAAAACCTGGCAAACTCCGGCAATTTCGCACCGTGGTGCAACTTTATTTCGATCAAGGCAAGATCGATCGAACCCGGAAAGCCGCTGTTCGGGCCACTCCGACAGAAGGAGTTTTTCAAATTGTTGCACCAGGGTTTTCAACAGCGCCCGGGTGGCGCCGCAAAACGGCCGGCCAAAAAAGGCCGGGAGTTGCCGGATACCGCGATCGCGGCGATGGCCAGTCTGCCGGACAATTCCCGCCTCGCGCTGACCCGCAAGTTTTTACGGCTCAAGCCTTATGCGCAGGACTGCCGCCTGCTGTTTGCCGAATGCCTGACGGTCCTGAAGGTCGCCCGGGCGGCGGAGTTCCAGGATGCTTCGATGAACAAAGAAGCCGAAACACTTTGCAAAGCTTTTCTGCGCAAATGGCCGGACACGCCGCAAATACATTATCACCTTGGGGCCCTGCTGGGTCAGTGAAACCGGTTGGAGGAAGCTGAGCAAAGCTTCCGGGAAGCGTTGCGGATCGACGGCGACGAGACGGAAGCGCACTTCCATTATGCCGTTTTGCTGAGAAACCAGAAGCGGCTGTACGAGGCGGAGGAACATTGCAAGGAAGCACTCCGGACGGACCCGGATCATGTGAACGCTTGCGCCGTTTATGCGCTGGTGCTCGAGGAACAAAACCGGCTTCCGGAGGCGATGGAGTATTACCAGGAGGCGTTCCGCATCAACCCCAATGATTCAGCGTTGCACTGCAACTACGCAATCCTGGCCGGGAAACAAAAGCGGCTGGAGGAATCGGAGCAGCATTACGGGGAGGCGCTGCGTCTCGACCCGGCCAACGCGGAGGCTCATTACTATTATGCCATCCTGCTCGGCGAGCAGGGCCGGCTTGAAGCAGCGGAGCGGCATTATCAAAAGGGTTTGCGTCTCAGCCCCGGCCACGCGGAAATGCATAACAACTACGCGGCCTTCCTGTTGCGGCTGGACCGGCTCAAGGAAGCGGAACACCACTGGCAGGCAGCTTTGCGGGCCAATCCCGGCTATGCCCAGGTCCATTACAATTACGCCATTCTGCTGGCCCGCCAAGCTCGGCTGACGGAGGCGGAGGCGCATTACCAAGCGGCGCTACGGATCAATCCCAAGGACCCGGAAGCGCACAACGATTATGCCGTCTTCCTGATGGAGCAGAACCAGATCGAG